>JBOHBA010000028.1:0-12978 GCA_050698095.1 Gaiellaceae bacterium | reverse complement strand
CGCTGCGTGGGTCGTCGAGGCCGAGCCCGACCTGTACCTACGCGCTCGCTACCCGCTCGAGTACGCGCACGTCATCCGCGGGCATGCGAAGAATCACGACCTCGACCCGGCGCTCCTCGCGGCGGTGATCTACGCCGAGAGCCGGTTCGATCCGAGCGCCCGCTCGGAGGCCGGAGCCGTCGGTCTCATGCAGCTCCTTCCGACGACCGCGAACGGCATCGCGATCAGGACAGGTGGCGCGCGCTTCGTCGTCGCCGATCTCCTCGATCCCGAGCTCAACGTGCGCTATGGCTCGTGGTACCTCGACCACCTCCGAGACCGTTACGGCGATTCGCGACTGACGCTCGCCGCGTACCACGCCGGACAGGGGAACGTCGATCGTTGGCGCCGCGAGGGCCTTGGAATAGCCTTCCCCGAGACTCGCGCATATGTCTCCGAGGTCGCGAGGCTCAGACGGGTGTACCGGCAGGCGTATCCGCGCGAGCTCGAGGGCTGAGCACCCCGGCGAGACCGTCGGCCGGTCGATCGCCGAGGCCGGCGAGCCGATCGGTCTGTCGCTCGCTCTCGACCGCCCTCCGGTGACTCGCGACGAGGTTGGCGATCGTCGTCCACCGGAAGTCGCGGAGGAGCGCCGTCCAGCGCGCCTCGGTCCGCTCGATGTTGAGATAGTGGCGGAACCGCTCGCTGCGCCGCAGGCCGCTCACCCGCGGCTGGCCCGCATCGAGCTCCCACGGGTGGATGTAGAAGACGTACGGCTTCCCGCTTTGCATGATCTTCCTCACGCCCAGCCTGAAGGCGGGATACGGAATCAGACGAAAGTACCCACCCCCGGCCCAGGGCAGCGCCCGAGCTCCGACGTGGAGGCAGGACAGGCTGACCTCGGTGAGACCTTCGTGCGTCGCGATCGGAGCCGTGCCTCGTAGCCCGTCGGGCTTGCCATAGCGGGAGTGGCCGATGGTCGTCGGGAAGTGCGAGGAGTCGTACGCGTAGCCGGCGTCTCGCAGAATCGGCAGAGCCCACTCGGTGATCGAGAAGCTCGGCGCCCGATAGCCGCGCACCTCGTGGCCCGAGATGTCCTCGAGGAGGTCTTTCGACCGAACGACGTCGGCGCGGAAGGCTGTCTCGTTCGACTCGTGGATGAGCTCGTGGTCGTATCCGTGAGAGGCGATCTCGTGGCCGGCCTCGGCGATGCGGCGTACGAGCTGAGGCGCGCGCTCTGCGACCGAGCCGAGAACGAAGCACGTCGACCGTACGCCGAGGTCGTCCATCGCCTGCAGCATCCGGTCCAGCGACCGCTCCACGCGCAGCTGGAGCGTGGGCCACGTCTCGCGCGGAACAGCGCGTCTCAGGTTCTCGACGTGGAACCAGTCCTCGACGTCGATCGACATCGCGGCCTGCCGCTCCGGACGCGAAGAGCGCCGGAGCAGGGCTCGGTTAGCGTCCACCTCGCCTGAACAGGAGCACGCCGACCGTCTTCGAGAGGATCAACGCGTCGAGTGCCAAGCTGCGGTGCTTGAGGTAGTAGAGGTCGTACGACAACTTCGTCGCAGCGCCGGAGACGTCGGCCGTGTAGGCGAAGTGCACCTGTGCCCAGCCCGTGATCCCGGGCTTCAACAGGTCTCGCCGGCTCCAGAACGGAACGTGCTCTCCGAGCACGGCCAGGAACTCCGGGCGCTCCGGCCGGGGCCCGACGATGCTCATCTCGCCGCGCATGACGTTCCAGAGCTGCGGGAGCTCGTCGATCCGTGACTTTCGCAGCACGCGGCCGATGGGGGTCGCGCGAGGGTCGTCCGTGCTCGCCCATACGGCCTGGCCCGACTCGGCGTCGGGAATCATCGTCCGGAACTTCAGGATCTCGAACAGCTTGCCGCTCTCTCCGACGCGGGTCTGCCGGTAGAACACCGGGCCGCGCCCGGAGGCGCGAACGAGCAGTGGAACTACGGCGAAGAGCGGCGACGCCAGGACGAGTGCGACCGACGCCACGACGATGTCCAGCATTCGTTTCGCTCTCGCCGAGTAGTTCTGGTGCTCGAGGTCGAGAACGCTCGCGAACCACGAAGGGGTGGCACTCTGACTGTCGACCCGGTGGAGGGCGACCTCCTGAAACTCGATCGTGTCGAGCACGTGGACGGAGGTCATCCCGGCCGCGAGGAGGCGCCCAGCCGTCTCCGCCCGCGTCGCGCTCGAGCAGACGACCACGTCCGCTCGGTGCCGCAGCGCGATCTCGACGAGGTCGGACGTGTCGCCGAGTGAGGGCACGCCGTTGGAGCTCACCCCGCTGGCGTAGTCCTCCACGACACCGATGCAGTCGAACTCGCGATCGCGGGCGTCCTCGAGCTCGTATGCGAGCGCGCGCACATGGTCGTCGGGATCGAGCAGAACAACGCGCCGCGCGGGGTCGAGGATTCGTGCCGCTGCGACATAGAAGACCGCGGCGATCAGGAGCACGCATCCAGCCATGACGAGCAGCTCCTCCGTCGAGATGAGGAGATCGAGAGCCCAGAAGTTCAGGAGCGAGATCGCCGCGAGCCCGAGAGCTGTCCCTCCGACCGTTGCGACGATCGGCCCGGTCTCGAGCTCTCGCGCGAGATGAGCGCTCCGTCGCAGGCTCAGGAACCAGATCGTGGTGATCGCGACGGTGAGCCCGACGAGGCTGAACCCCCAGACGTTGGCCAGCGTCGCGAGGATCACGGCGGTGAAGCAGCCGATGAGCCCGGCGAGCGCGACCCGCACGGCGAGCTCGATGTGCGGCCAGGGCTCGCGCCGTGGCCACTCGAGCTCGAGCGTCGATGGCAGCTCGAGTGTTGCCGCGTACTCGAGCGTCGCCGGACCGCCGACGTCCTCGTGCGCGATGATCGCTTCGGTCACGGTTCCCCCCTCACCGTCACGCCGAAGGCAGACGAGAGCGTCTCACCCACCGCTCGCTCGGCATGGGCCCGTTGCGCCGACGGCGCACACTCAGACGCGCAGTTCGAGCGCACGACTTCCGTGCCGCTCCGCGGTCGGGTCGTCGCGACCCCAGGCCCCAATACCACCAACTCGTCCTCCCCCGAACTTCTTTAACCTTCCCCTCACAAGAGATTGCCCGGATGGACGCATGAAGTCAAGACCCCCGCGTTTCCGGAATGTCGCAACGAGCTTCCTCAACCGTCTGGCCATGGGCGAGAAGGCCAGGCGAGCATGGCGCGCGGGCCAGATGCCTGACCGGAAATTCACGCGCCAATTTCCGGTCACGCATCTAGGCGGAGAGTCCCGCAAAGTGCGCCTATCCGAAAGGCCAGGACGAGCCACGCTCCCTTGCGGCCACGTCAGCTTGGCACTACTCTCGAACGTGGGAGTTCTGTCACGCCCTCGGGCGCGGTGGAGCCAGGAGGAGAAGCGTGGCCCAGGGGAAAATCGCCGACGACGCTTTGCGTGCCCGTGCGACGCACGAGCCGGACGTCGTGCGTCGTCCGTCGCTCCTCGGCCTCCTGGCCGGCGCCGCCGTCGTCGCGTTCGTGATGACGGCGGCGGCCACTCCCGAAGCCGGTGGGCAGAGCGTCCGCGCGGGCGTCGCGCGATCCGTCCACATGCTCGAGAGCGACAGAACCGAGATCGTGTCGCCGGGGGGCCTGGCGTTTTCCGCGTCCAGTCGATCGTTCCACGTCGTGAGCGCCAGACAGAGCGGGTCGGCCGACACCGAGGTCGTCAGGCTCACGCCGTTCGCAGCGTCGCAGGCCTCGGACCGCGCGGGCTCGGCCCGAATCGCGGCCGCGCTCGCGGACCCGGTGAACTTGGCGTTCGACGAGCGCCGCAACCGGCTGCTCCTGCTCGACAACGCCGACCGCCTGCTCGAGGTGTCGGTCGACGCGGGTGGCGATCTCGACCCGAGGACGCTCGTACGCCGCAACGGCCTGCGCCTCGACCTCCAAGCCGAGGGGATGACCGTCGACCCCGCAAGCGGCGTCGTCTACGTTCTCGACGCCGTACAGCCGCGGCTCCTGCGTATCGAGCCCGCGCCCGACGGCAGCCTCGACGCGGCGACGACCTCAGAGCTCGACCTGAGCGGACGCGGCTTCGGCTCTCCCCGCGGCCTCGCTTTCGACCCGCAGACGGGGCACGTCCACCTGCGCGGGGGGCAGAGACTGTACGAGCTGACGAGCGCCGGGGAGACCGTTGCCACACACGACCTCTCGACCCTGGGGCTCGCCACGCCGGAGGGCATGACCTTCGCCCCCTCCGGCGACCGGACAGATGATCCGGCCGTGCTCAGCCTCTACGTCGCCGACAGCGGCACGGGGGCGAGCCCGGGCCAGATCGTCGAGCTGTCGCTCGCTTCGCTGGTCGCGACTCCGCCGATCAACTTCACGTCCGCGCTCGTCAACACGGTCAACATGGGGGCGCTCGTACCGCCCAGCACCGATCCTTCGGGCATCACCTACGTCCCGGCGACCGACCGCCTGCTCGTCAGTGACGGAGAGGTCGAGGAGACCGTGAACGGCATCACGCATTTCCAGGGAGCGAACGTCTGGGAGCTGAACCGTGCGGGTCTGAGCCTGAATCGCACTGCGAACATCTCGAACGTGCCGCCCGGGGTCGTGGTCCCTGTGACGAACGAGCCGGCCGGCGCAGGGTTCAATCCGAACAACGGCCACTACTACTTCTCGGCCGACGACGGCAAGAAGGTCTTCGACGTGAACTCCGGGAGCGACGGGCTCGTGGGCACCGCCGGGGACACGGTCACGTCGTTCGACACGCTCGCCGTCGGGAACAGTGATCCCGAAGGAGTCACCTACGACACGTTCGGCGGCCACCTCTTCGTCGCCGACGGCCTCAACAGAGAGGTCTACGAGTACACGGCATCGGGGGCGCTCGTCAACCACTTCGACACCGCACAATGGGGCGTCGAGGATCCCGAAGCCGTGGAGTTCAACCCGATCAGCGGCACGCTCTTCATCCTTAGCGACCGGCTCAACACCGAGCTGCCGGCGCCGGTCATCGTCGAGACGACGACCGGCGGCACCCTGGTTCGAACGATCGACGCGTCGGCCTCAGGCGCAGTGAAGCCAGCCGGCCTCGCGTACGCACCCGCGAGCGACGGAAGCGGCGTCAAGCGCTTCTACATCGTCGATCGCGGCATCGACAACAACAACGACCCGAACGCCGTCGACGGCAAGCTGTACGAGCTGACGACGCCGCCCGCGGATCCGCCTACGAATACGCCGCCGACGGTCGACGCGGGCTCCGATCAGACAGTCGCCTTGCCGGCCGGCGCGAACCTCAACGGCACGGTCGGCGACGACGGGAACCCGGCGCCGCCGTCGCTCACGTCCACGTGGACGCAGGTGAGTGGCCCGAGCAGCGTGACGTTCGGGAACCCGAGCGCGGCCGCCACGACTGCGAGCGTCTCCGTGGCCGGGGTCTACGTCGTACGGCTGACCGCCAACGACGGCCAGTACGAAGCGTCGGACGACGTTGCGCTCAGCTTCACCGGCTCGGGAGGCTCGAACGTGCTCGACGTGCGCGTGAACGTTCCTGGAGACGACGCCGAGGAGATCTCCGATGGCACCGTGCAGCGCGGAGACGGCGACCTCGACATGACGACCGATGCGCAGGGGACCGGTAGTCCGAAAGTCGTCGTCGGCCTGCGTTTCACCGGCCTTGCGATACCGCAAGGCGCGCCGATCACCTCGGCGTACGTGCAGTTCACGGCCGACGAGGCCGACGCGGTGGGAACGTCGCTGACCGTCAAGGGCCAGGCGGCAGACAACGCGACCGGTTTCACGACGAACCTGTTCGACGTGTCGTCGAGGCCGGCGACGACGGCGTTCTCGAGCTGGTCGCCGGCCGCGTGGCTCGCGGTCGGTGACGCCGGTCTCGCTCAGCGCACGACCGACCTGGCCGGGATCGTCCAGGAGATCGTGAACCGACCGGGTTGGGCGTCCGGCAACTCGCTTGCGCTCTTGGTCACGGGTGCCGGGGAGCGGGTCGGTGTCGCGAACAATCAGAACCCTGCGCTCGCGCCACTCCTCCATGTCGAGTGGGGCACCGGAAGCGGCAACGCGGCACCGGTTATCACCTCCAACGGCGGCGGCGCAACCGCCACGCCTTCGCCGGCGGAGAACCAGACCGGTGTCACCGACGTCGACGCCACGGACCCGGACGCCGGCCAGACGCTGACCTACTCGATATCCGGTGGCGTCGACAGCGGCGATTTTGCGATCGACGCCGGTACGGGAGTCCTCACGTTCGTGACACCTCCGGACTTCGAGGCTCCCTCGGACGCGGGCTCGAACAACGTCTACGACGTCGTCGTTGCGGTCTCTGACGGGAGTGGCGGCTCCGACTCGCAGTCGCTGGCGGTCGGAGTCCAGAACAGCAACGAGTTCACGCCCGTGATCACCTCCGACGGCGGAGGTGCATCGGCCCCCCTCTCGAGGGCCGAGAACCAGACTGCTGTCACGGACGTCGACGCCACTGACGGCGACGGCACAACGCCCACGTACTCGATCCCGGGCGGCTCCGATGGCGCCCGCTTCGCGATCGTCCCTTCGACCGGCGTGCTCACCTTCGTCGTCCCGCCCGACTTCGAAGCACCGGCCGATGCGGACGCCGACAACGTCTACGAGGTCGTGGTCGAGGCCACGGACGGCAGCCTCTCGGACACGCAGGCCATCTCGGTCACGGTTACCGACGTGCCCGAGGGCGGCAACACTCCGCCGGCGATCACCTCGGACGGCGGGGGCGCGACCGCTTCGAAGTCGGTGCCCGAAAACCAAGCCGCGGTCACCGACGTCGACGCGACCGACCCCGACGTTGGCGACACGCTCACGTACTCGATCTCTGGGGGCGCCGACGCCGCCAGCTTCGCGATCGTCCCGGCGACGGGCGTCCTCACCTTCGTGACGCCTCCCAACTTCGAGGCGCCCACAGACGTGGGCGCGAACAACGTCTACGACGTCACCGTGTTGGTCTCGGACGGCAATGGCGGCTCGGACACGCAGGCGATCGCGGTCACCGTCACCAACGTGAACGAGTTCACGCCCGTGATCACGTCCAACGGTGGCGGTGCCTCGGCCGCCGTGTCTGTGCCGGAGAACCAGACCGCAGTTACGGATGTCGACGCGACGGACGGCGACGGCGACGTCCTCACCTACTCGATCGCGGGTGGCCCCGACGCCGCCCGCTTCGCGATCGTCCCGGCGACGGGCGCGCTGACCTTCGTCATACCTCCGAACTTCGAGGCGCCGACGGACGTCGGGGCGAACAACGTCTACGACGTCGTCGTCCAGGCCTCCGACGGCACCTTCTCCGACACGCAGGCGATCGCGGTCACCGTCACCGACGTGGTCGAGCCCGCCGGCTCGCCGCTCTACTTCTCGCTCATCGACGTCGCGACCGTCGGCGGGGTCACCGCCGAGAACGAGGACGTCGTCTTCTTCGACGGAACGAACTTCAGCCTTGCGTTCGATGGCTCCGACGTCGGCATCGCGGCCTTCCGCATCGACGCCTTTTCGTGGATCGACGCAGACTCGCTCCTCCTCTCCTTCGACGCCGCGGGCGCCGTTCCCGGAATCGCCGGGACGACCGACGACTCGGACGTCGTCCGCTTCGACGCGACCTCGCTAGGCGACGTCACGGCCGGAGCCTTCTCGCTCTACTTCGACGGCTCGGACGTCGGCCTGACGACGGCAGGCGAGGACGTCGACGCGGTCGAGCTGCTCCCCAACGGCAACCTGCTTCTCTCTACGTTCAACACGTTCTCGGTGACAGGCGTCGCCGGCGAGGACGAGGATCTACTCCAGTTCGTCCCGACCTCGCTCGGCGCGACGACTGTGGGAACCTTCTCCCTCTACTTCGACGGCTCGGACGTCGAGCTCACGGCGTCCGGCGAGGACGTCGACGCCGCCGCCGTCGGCGCCGACGGGAAGATCTGCCTTTCGACCTTCAACAACTTCTCGGTGACGGGTCGCAGCGGCGCCGACGAGGACGTCTTCATCTTCACTTCCACTTCGCTTGGAGACGTGACGGCGGGCACGTACTCCCCGGCGCTCTACTTCGACGGATCCGTCCACGGGCTTGCGGCAAACGACGTCATCGCGATCGACTTCCCGTAACGGGCGGTTGCAGCGCAGGCGGTTTCGTTCTACGCTCCGTGCTCGAAGCTACCGTCGTGCTGGGGGAGGACGGTGAAGGGGAAGGTGCTCAAGGGACTGCTGACGCGCGCGCTGGGGCTCGCTCTCGTGAGCCTGCTCTCGCTTACCGCAAGCGCGTCCCTCGCCGCTCCGCGAGCGGCGACCGCGATCGACTTCACGTCCTCGCTCGTGAGGACGGTCGATACGGCGGCGTTCGCGAAGCCGAGCCCCGATCCCGCCGGACTCGCCTACCTGGCCGGGAGCAACACGCTGTTGCTGACCGACGCCGACGTCGACGAGGACGTCGGCGGGATCACCCACTTTCAGGGGGCGAACGTCTGGGAGCTGACACTCGGCGGCACCGTCGTGCGCACGACGAACATCTCGACGGTCGAGCCGATCGTGTTTCCAATGTCGGAAGAGCCGTCCGGGGTCGCCTTCAACCGGTTTTCCGGCGAGTGCTTCGTGTCCGACGACAGCCAGAGGCAGGTGTACCGCATGAATCCGGGCACGGACGGCACGTGCGGAACGCCCGACGACAGCTCGACGTTCTTTCCGACCAGCGGCGTCGGGAACGGCGATCCGGAGGGAATCGCCTACGACTCGTGGCACGACCGCCTGTTCGTCGCGGACGGCGCCGACGGAGCCGTCTACCAGTACACGACCTCAGGCATCCCGGTCGGCCAGTTCGACGTCCTCGCCCACGGAGTAGCGGATCCCGAGTCCGTCGAGTTCAACCCGGTCAGCGGCACGCTCTTCATCCTGAGCAACGCCCAGAGCGGCCCGATCGTGATCGAGACCACGACGAGCGGGGCGTTGCTCCAGACGATCGACGTGTCCGCCGCGGGGGCGAACAAGCCGACAGGGCTCGCGTACGCACCCGCGAGCGACGGCTCGGGGCAGAAGCGCTTCTACGTCCTCGATCGCGGAGTCGCCACCGCGAGCAATCCCAACCTCGTCGACGGCAAGATCTACGAGCTCACCGCCCCGCAGCCCGGCACGCCGCAGAACGCGGCGCCCGCTGTCAATGCCGGGGCTGACCTCGCAGTGACGCTGCCTGCGACCGCCAGCCTCGACGCAACCGTCTCCGACGACGGCATCCCGGGCCCGGTGACGAGCCTGTGGACCCAGCAGAGCGGCCCGAGCACGGTCACGTTCGGCGACGCGAGCGCGGTCGACACGACCGCCGGCGCGCCGATCGCCGGCACGTACCGCCTCCGCCTGACGGCGAGTGACGGCGTGCATTCGACGTTCGACGAGATGGTGCTCACCGTGTCCGGCACCGGCAGCGTGGACTTCCTCGACGTCAGGGTCGACGCAAGCCCGGACGATGCGGAGGAGAACGAGACCAACAGCATGCGCCTGGCGAACGCGGATCTGGACATGCTCATCGACGACGCTCAGGTCAATCTCGCGGTCGGCCTGCGCTTCAACGGCGTTGGCGTCCCGAAGGCGGCCACCATCACGAACGCGTACGTGCAGTTCGAGGCCGATCAGCCGTGGGCGAATCCCACATCGCTGACAGTCGAGGGCCAGGCCGCCGACAACCCGCCGACTTTCTCGGGCACGAACAAGATCGTGCCGAGGCCACGGACTCTCGCAGACGTCACGTGGACGCCCGGCCCGTGGCTGAGCGTGGGCGAGGTCGGATTCGAGCAGCGCACTGCCAATCTCGCGGCGGTTATCCAGGAGATCGTGAACCGTCCGAACTGGACGAGCTCCAACGCGCTCGTCCTCATCGTCACCGGCAGCGGCCGCCGAGTTGCCGAGGCGTGGGACTCCAACCCCGCAGCTGCCCCCGTGCTTCACGTCGAATGGACCACCGGCGGCGGAGGCAACCAGCCTCCGACGGTCGGGGCGGGCACCGACCAGTCGATCACCCTGCCTGCCCTCGCGAATCTCGACGGCACGGTCTCTGACGACGGCCAGGTGGCGCCGCTCGCGACGACCTGGAGCAAGGTAGGCGGCCCGGGCACGGTCACGTTCGGAAACGCGAGCGCGGTCGACACGACAGCCACGTTCTCGCAGGACGGCCAGTACACGCTCCGCCTCACCGCCTTCGACGGCGAGTTCACGGTGTTCGACGAGACGGTCGTCACCGTGGGGCCGGCCGTTCAGGGCTCGCCGCTGTACTTCTCGGTCGCCGACGTCACGACCGTCGGCGGAGTCACCGCCGAGAACGAGGACGTCGTCCTCTTCGACGGCTCGAGCTTCAGCCTCGCCTTCGACGGCTCGGACGTCGGCATCGCAGCCCTGCGCATCGACGCGCTGTCCTCGGTCGACGCGACGAGCCTCCTGCTCAGCTTCGACGCGGCCGGAGCCGTTCCCGGCATCGCGGGCACGGTCGACGACTCCGATCTCGTGCTCTTCACCGGAACGCTGGGCGTGAACACGGCCGGGAGCTTCTCGCTCTACTTCGACGGGTCCGACGTCGGCCTCACCGCCGGCAGCGAGGACGTCGACGCGGTCGAGCTTCTCTCGGACGGCCACATTCTCGTCTCGACCACCGGCGCGCATGCCGTCACAGCCCTGGCAGGTGATGACAAGGATCTGCTCGAGTTCGCACCGACGTCGCTCGGCGCCTCCACCGCAGGAGCGTTCACGCACTACTTCGACGGTTCCGACGTCGATCTGACGACCTCCGGGGAGGACGTGGATGCGGCTGCCGTTGACGCGGCCGGGAAGATCTACCTGTCGAGCTTGAACAACTTCGCGGTGACCGGCGTCGCCGGAGCCGACGAGGACGTCTTCGCCTTCACACCGACCCAGCTCGGCCCGACCACATCTGGCACCTACTCGTCGACGCTCTACTTCGACGGGTCGCTCTTCGGCCTCGCGGCAAACGACGTGCTCGCGATCGATCTCCCATGAGGCCGTTGCCGACCCTGCGAGTCGTCACTAGTCTGAGACACGGGAAGCGCGACACGCCGTCGCGCTATTGAGAGGGGGCTTACGTTGGGAAAGAAGGCTCACGGCCGGAGCTGGCTGCCGAGCATGAGGCTCGCTGCGAACGGGCTCGTTTTCACGTTCCTCGCGATCTGTTTCGCCGTCACGGCGGCCGCCGCGCCCGATGCGACCGGCCAGGCGGGCGCAGGTGTGACGCTCCGGCAGGCTCGCGTGCTCGAGCAGGACCGTACGGGCATCGACGCACCCGCCGGACTCGCGTTCTCGTCAGCGACCTCGTCCTTCTACGTCGTCGGAGGCAGGGCGGTGGGCGCGCAGGCGAACACAGACGTTGTCAGGCTGACGCCCTTCGCACTCTCGCCCGTCTCGGACCGCGCGGGCTCGGCGCGAATTGCTGCGGCGGTGGGGAATGGGCTGAACGTCGCGTTCGACTCACGTCACAGCCGGCTGCTCCTGCTCGATCGCACCAACCGGCTGCTCGAGGTGCGGGCCGACGGGAACGGCGATCTCGAGCCGGGGACGCTGCAGCGCCGCGACGCGCTGCGCCTCGACCTCCAAGACGCCCAGGGGATGACCGTCGATCCCGCAAGCGGAGTCGTGTACGTGCTCGACGCCGCGCAGGCCCGGATCGTTCGCATCGAGCCCGGCGCCGACGGCAGCCTCGACACCGCGACCACCTCAGCGATCGAGCTCACGTCGAGCGGAGTGAACGGGGCCCGCGGCCTCGCCTTCGATCCCGCGAGCGGTCACCTGCACGTCCGCGGAGGCCAGACCCTGCACGAGTTGACGACGGCCGGCGAGGCGGTAGCTACCCGTGACCTGTCGTCCCTCGGACTCGCCAGTCCGGCCGGCATGACGTTCGCGCCCAGCGGCGATGAGACCGACGATCCGGCGCAACTGAGCGTGTACGTCGCGGACAGCGGTACCGCTGGCGGTACCGGCCAGATCGTGGAGCTCTCGCTGGCGCCTCTCGCCGCGATCGCGGCGATCGACTTCGTCGCAACGCTCGTCGACACGATCGACACCGCGGCGTTCTCGCCGCCGAGCCCCGACCCGTCCGGTCTCACCTATCTGCCGCCGCCGAGGAACACGCTACTCATGGTCGACGGTGAGGTCGAGGAGACCGTCAACAACATCACGCACTTTCAAGGCGTCAACGTCTGGGAGATGACACTCGGCGGAAACGTCGTCGACACGGCGAACATCTCGAAGAAGGCGCCCACCAGCGCGCCCATGACGGACGAGCCGGTGGGCGTGACGTGGCAGCCCAGCACCGGGCACTTCTTCGTCTCCGAGGACGGCGGGAAGCGGGTGTACAACCTGAATCCAGGGGGCGACGGCTCGATCGGAACTGCGGACGACACCTGGACTTTCTTCAGCACGCTCGCCAACGGGAACAACAACGGCGACCCGGAGGGGATCGCATACGACACCCAGGAGAACCGGCTATGGGTGGCCGACGGGGTCAACGCCGAGATCTATCACTACGAGACGAACGGCACGCTCCTCGGCCATTTCGACGTCGCCGCCTACGGGGTCGGCGATCCGGAGACGGTCGAGTACAACGCGAACAGCGACACGCTGTTCGTGCTCTCGAACAGGCAGAGCGGCCCGATCATCGTCGAGACCACGAAAGCCGGCGCCTTGCTGCAAACGATCGACGTCTCCGCCGCCGCCGACGTCAAGCCCGCCGGGCTCGCGTACGCGCCAGCGAGCAACGGAACCGGTGTGAAGCACTTCTACTTCGCCGATCGCGGGATCGACAACAACAACGATCCCCGGATCATCGACGGCAAGATCTTCGAGTTCACCGCGCCGGGGTCGGGGCCGCCGGTGAACAACCCGCCAGTCGTAAACGCCGGTCCCGACCAGACGGTGACGATCACCGCCGGCGCGAACCTCGACGGGACCGTCGCGGACGACGGCCTGCCGAATCCGCCCGGCGCGGTGACGACCACGT
>JBOHBA010000027.1:0-6874 GCA_050698095.1 Gaiellaceae bacterium | reverse complement strand
TCATCGTCTGCCAGCCGGAGATGATGTTCTGCACGCCCTGCACCGTCGCGTCCTGCCCGCTCAGGGGGATCGGATCGAGCTTCTTCGCCTGCAGTGCCGAGACGACGGCTCCTGCGAGCCCGTCGTTAGCCGCTGCGACCGCGTCGATCTTGTTCCCGGTCCTGACGAGCATCTGCTCGAAGATCGTGCGGGCCTTCTGGTTGTCCCATCCGGGGACGAACTGATCCGGGCCCTTCACGAACGTGCCGTTCTTGTACAGCGGCTTCAAGACCGAGTCGTACCCCTTCTTGAAGAGGAACGCGTTGTTGTCGGTCGGACCGCCGTTCAGCTCCGCGACGACCGGCTTCTGCGAGTAGTTGCCGTTGGCCTTGAGCCCGGCGACGACGCCCTTGCCCTGCAGGACGCCGACGGCCGCGCCGTCGAAGGAGATGTAGATGTCACCTATTCCGCCGACTACCTGCCGGTCGTACTCGATCACTCTCGCACCGGCCGCCTTCGCAGCTTTCTCGATCGCAAGCGACGATCCGAAGTCCAGCGAGACGAGGATGACGACCTT
Source organism: Gaiellaceae bacterium (assembly GCA_050698095.1). GTDB lineage: Bacteria > Actinomycetota > Thermoleophilia > Gaiellales > Gaiellaceae > GMQP-bins7. The sequence continues at coordinate 6,318 of JBOHBA010000027.1, read as the reverse complement.
CGCACCGTTCGCGAGGCACTGGTCGGCCTGCGAGCGCTGCTTCTGGGCGTCACCGTCGGCGTTCGTGACGACGTACGAGACCTTTGCCTTCTTCGCCGCGGCGATGAACGCGGGGCGGTCCTGCGTCTCCCAGCGGACGGATGTCTTGGGATCCGGCAACAGGAAGCACACGTCGGCCGTCCCCTGGGCCGGCCCTGCACCTCCTGCGAACGCGCCGCCTACAGCCGTTGCGAGCGCAGCGGCGGCCAGACCAAATACAACGACGAACCTCTTCACCTCGTCTCCCTCCTGCTCGTTTACATAGACTGAACAGCGGACGCTACAACGTCACGGCCGCGAGTTCAAATCACGCGGTCAGTCCGCCGGCGGGACGACGACGATATGGTCGACGGCCACGTTCCGAAGGCGCGTCTCGCGGCCGCCGGGGAGGCGGACGCGCAGCTCCTTCACAAGGGTCGATACGCCGAGCCCGAAGTGCACGCGAGGGTCCTCCGACGAGAGGTAGCTGCTGCCCGCGAGCACCTCGCGGACGAGCCTCCGGCCGTCGCCGAGCACGACGGCGACAACCGCGCCAGGCGAGAACGCGCGCAGCTGCACCTCGAGCCAGTGGCCATCGCCGGTGTCGTTCCGCAGCAGGATCAGCCGGCCCCCGATCGAGTTGACTGCGATGTCGAGGTCGCCGTCGTTGTCGTAGTCGGCAGTCGCAAGTCCCCGTCCGTTGACGCGCGGCGCTCCGTGAAGCGCCGCGACCGCAGGTGCGAATTGCGTGGCCCCGCGCGGCCGGGCGAGGTTCTCGAGGACCTGGATCCGCTGCGCGTTCTTCGCGAGATCGAGCACGGGGATCGCGCCGTTGGCGACGACGAGATCGAGATCGCCGTCGAGGTTCAGGTCGGCCCACGACGCTCCCCAGCCGGTGGAACGCGTTCCAAAGGCTGCCGCGACCTCGGGCCGCGCGTCGACGAACGACGGACCGCGCGCCGTCGACCGACTGCGGTACGCGGCGTGCAGCTGCTCGCGTGAGTTCGTCACGACCAGGTCAGGACGGCCGTCGAGGCTGAAGTCCGCAGTCGCGATCCCCATGCCGGCGTTCGGGTCGGCAACGCCCTGCGTTCCTGCCACCTCCTCGAGGCGGAAGCCCAGCTCTCCCGGTCGCGGGACGTTCCGATACAGCTGGTTCGGATCCGCGTCGTTCGCGACGTAGAGATCGAGCCGTCCGTCGAGGTCGAAGTCGGTGAACACCGCACCGAGGCCGTGCTCGGCTCGCGTGGGCTCGATTCCCGCCCGCCGGCCCACCTCACGGAATCTCGAGCGGCCCTCGCTGTCAGGGCCTTCGTTGAGGTAGAGGAGGTCGCGCTGCGCACGATAGTTCTGTGGGAATCCCGCGCTCGACGACGGGATCTGGGCGTTGACGTCCGTGTAGCGCGCCACGAACAGATCCGGCAGCCCGTCGCCGTTCACGTCTCCGACAGCGGCCCCGGCGTGCCAGCCGAACTCGTTGATCCCGGCCTTTCGAGCTCCCTCGGTGAACGTGCCGTCGCCGTCGTTCCACAGGAGCGCGTCGTACCCGTCGGTGGGCGCGTTGTAGCCGGCGCTCGTGACGTAGAGGTCCGTGTCCCCGTCCAGGTTGAAGTCGGCCGCGACGCACCCGTTTCCGCGGAGCTGCAGATCTGTTCCGGAGCGTTCGCTGACGTCCTCGAATCGCCCGCCGACGTTTCGGAAGAGGGCGCTCCGCGGGAGCCCGCCGCCCCGCGCCTCCCAGGCGAGGATGTCGGTCTCGGCGTACGAGTTGACGACGAAGAGGTCGAGCCGGCCGTCGCGGTCGTAGTCGAGCCAGCAGAGTCCGCCGCCCATCATCGCCGTGGTGTCGTTCGACACGCCGAAGCGGAAGGCGCCCTGACGGAAGTCGAGCCCTACCTGCGCCGCGACGTCCCGCAGCGAGATACCGCCGAGAACGTTGGAGGGAGCCGGCTCGCGCGAGGGCTGCGCCGCGATCGCGATTCCGCCCTGCGAGTTGACGATTCGATAGCGGCCACCCTCGAGCGCGAGCTCGACCGTTCGCCGGAACGGCTCCGGATTGCGGCGAATCTCGACCGAGTTCGACGGTGATCCGTCGTACTCCGTAACGACGACGGTTCCCTCGAGGCGCGCGACGATCGTCGGGGGTGCCTGGTCGTTCCCGGGCTCGAAGCGGATCTGCATCCTCTCGACGTCGTAGTGCGCGACGACGATCGCGCGGCCGTCCGCAGCGCGGATTTGCCTCCAGAGCGCGGCCAGCCACGCGCCGCCGGCGCCCACTGCTGCGCGTTCTCGATCCCGTAGCCGCAGAGCCTCCGCCTCGTCGCGTAGGTCGGCGACCACGTCGCGCGCGATGCCCAAGGCCGCCTTTCTGCCGATCGGTGCGACGCCGGCCGATTTGACCACGCTGACCTCCGGGAGCGCATCCGGCGCACCGGGTGGCACGCTCGCCGTTTCCGCATCGGGGCGAGCAGGCGTCCCGGCCGCGACGACGAGACTGCTGTAGGCGACCGCTCCGAGGAGCGCGACTGCGATCAGGGCCGGGCGCCTCGCTGCACCCGCTCGCACGGCGGCCGTTCCGAGCAGGCGTGTCGCCCGAGCCGAGAGCCCGCCGGAGCCGAGGAGCTCGATCAGCGGGCGGGACAGGCTGACGAGGAAGAGGGCTCCGAGCACGGCGAGCTTGGCCGCGAACTCGCTCGTAAACGGCGCGATCAGCAGTGTCGCGCCGAGGCCGATGCTCACCGCGTACACGAGGCGACCTCGCCGCCCCGCGGGAATGGTCTTCGGGTCGGTGATCATGAAGAAGAGGAAGACGAGGATCTCCGGCGACGACACGAGCGTCCACCAGAGCTCCGCGCCCTCGATGGGCCCCACGTGCCAGAAGGCGGTCATGGCGTGTCCGCTGACCGCGAGCACGCCGATACCGGCGGCGAAGGCGAGCCAGAAGCCGACCGCAATTCCGGTGAGGCGCAGCCGACCCAGGATCGCGAGGCCGCCGGCCAGGATGAGCACCAGGGCGAGCGCCAGCGCGGGTGACATCGGCCCCCACCAGAACGGGAGGGGGTCCGCCTGCTCCGGGCCGAGCGCGAGGAAGAAGAGCACGAGGCCGAAGTTCGAAGGGTTGAAGACGTGGTTGCCGCGATAGCGGATCACGTACTTCGAAAGCAGCGCTACGGCAGATGCCCCAGCGAAGATCCACCAGCCGCGCATGCTCCACCAGTCGCCGTGCTCGGTTCCCGGCACGCGCAGGACGAACGCGACGCCGTTGCCGGTCAGGAGCGCGCTCGCCGGCCACATGAGCACGCGCTGCTTCCGGAACGCGATTCCGACCTCGAGGACCGCCGATGTGACCAGGGCGACGAGGATCTGGGCGATCGAGAGGCGGAACTCGAACGCGACCTGACCGAGCACCTGCAGCGACACGATCACGCCCGCGAGATGAAGGCGCGGGTCGCGGACCGTCGGCAGCAAGACCGGATACGACGTGTCTCCGATCCGAAGTGTCCGCCGGGGGGCTGCTGCGACGGCAGGTGCGCTCATCGAGCGCTCATGGTACGCAGCCTCAGCGGCAGCCGATTGCCGCTCTACGCAGCGGCTTCGCCGAAGAACGGCGCGCCCGGCCGGGCGTAGCGGCGGCACGCGTCGAGGTCCGGCTCGGCGCCGATCCCCGGGCCGTCGGGCAGCGCGACGTGACCGTTCTCGATCACCGGCCGGTCGAGCGTGACGAGCTCGTCGAAGAAGGGCACCGACGCGGCATGCCACTCGAGCGCGAGGAAGTTCGGGATCGACGCGCAGACGTGGGCCGAGGCGAGCGTGCCGATCGGCCCCGCGATGTTGTGCGGGGCGAGGGGGCGCGAGTGGATGTCCCCCAGGGCCGCGATTCGCCGCGTGTCGGCGAGCCCGCCGACCTTCTGGATATCCGGAGCGAGGATGTCGACGCCGCCGCGCTCCATCAACGCGGCGAAACCTTCGGGACGGTAGAGGTTCTCGCCGGTGCAGATCGGAGTGGTGGTGCGCTCCGCGATGCGCGCGATGGACTCGAGGTCGTGCGGCGGCGTCGGGTCCTCGAGCCAGAGCAGCGGCAGGTGCTCGAGTGCTCGAGCGAGCCTGAGCGCGTCCGCCGGGGCATACCGCCAGTGCAGGTCGAAGGCGACCTCAGCGCGCCCCGCGACCGCCGCGACCGTGGCCCCGGCGATTGCGACCTGCCGGTCCATCTGCGCGGGCGAGATCGTTCGCGCGTAGAGGTCCTCACCGGGGAGCAGCGGCAGGTCGAGGTCGAACTTGAGCGCGGTGAAGCCCCTGTCCGCCATCTCGCGGGCGCGAGCCGTGTATGCCTCGGGCGTGTAGACACCGTCGGTCTCCGCAGGCGCCCAGTGCACCTCGGGCGCGATGTCCTCGCGCTCGTCGGCCGAAAGCCCCATCCACGGCAGCCGTCGAGAGACCAGGGTGGCGCTGTAGCTCGTCAGCGCCTCGCCCGCGTGGCAGTCGGCATAGATGCGGACGCGGTCGCGGAAGCGCCCGCCGAAGAGCTGCCAGAGCGGCACTTCGAGCGAGCGCGCCGCGAGATCCCAGAGCGCGGCCTCGATTCCCGAGATCGCGTGAACCACTGTGCCGCCGCCCGCTGCGTGCGCGGTCGCGAGATGGAGCTTGCGGACCAGCGGCTCGACCTGGCGCGCGTCCCCGCCCTCGAGCAGCGGCCCGAGCTCGTGGATCGCCTCCGCGAGGCCCGGCGCGCAGAACGCCTCGCCCCAGCCGCTCCTGCCCTCGTCGTCCTCGATGCGGACGATCGTCCAGTCGTAGTTCGCGTCGATCACCGCCGTGGTGAGGCGCCGGATCCGCATCAGACCGCGTTCTCGAGCACGACTCGCCCGACGACGCCGCGGCGCACGTTCATGAGCGCGAACGCGTCCTCGAACTGCTCGAGCGGGAACCGGTGGGTGACGATCGGGTCGAGATCGACCAGTCGATCGCGCAGAAGCGCGACCATCTTGGCCCACGCGGCTGTCGTGTATCCGACGCTGCCGAGCACGGTGAGATCGCGGAGCGCGATCCGGTCGGCGGGCAGCGTCAGGTCGTGCCCGCGACCGGCGATTCCGAGCAGCACGACACGTCCACCCTCGCGCACGAGCCGGGTCGAGAGCTCGGCCGCCGCCACTGCTCCGGCCGTCTCGACGACGACGTCGAGGCCGCGGCCGGCCAGCTTTCGCGTCTCGTCCTCGGCATCCGCCTGCGCCACGTTCACGACGGCATCGGCGCCGAGAGCGCGCGCGAGCTCGAGCTCCTCGTTGCGCAGCCCGTACGCGACGATTGCCGCCGGAGAGCGAAGGCGCGCGATCCGGATCGCGAGCGCCCCCATCGCCCCGATGCCGATGACGCCGACCGTCTCGGCGGGCTCGATCCGGGCACGATCGAGCGCCTTGACGACGCATGCACCGGGTTCCACGAGCACCGCGGCGTCGAAAGACACATGTTCGGGGAGCGCGTGGAGGATGCGGGCAGGCACGACGACGAACTCTCCCCAGCCGCCGCCGCGCGTGAAGCCGACGGCGTCGTAGCTCACGCAGAGGTGCGTGTCGCCGGCACGGCAGCGCGGGCAGCCCAGGCAGGGGATGTTCCCCTCGCACACGACGCGCTCGCCCGGCTCGAGGCCCGTCACGCCATCTCCGACCGAGTCGACGACGCCGCTCCACTCGTGCCCCGGTACGACCGGGAAGCGCACCCACCGCGAGTCGAGGGCGCCCGTGGCGATGTCGAGATCGGTCCGGCAGACGCCGGCGCGCACGCTGCGGACGCGCACCTCGCCCGGCCCGGGGACCGGCGTCTCGACCTCGCGCAAGGCGACCGCATTCGGCTCGTCGATGACGATCGCCCGCATAGGGAGTGAGCGTACCGCGCCTTGTGACAAGTTGTAACTTGCGTCCCAGGCCGTTCGCCGACCTCTTTTAGGGCGCTTGTGACAACTTGTAACTTGCTCCTCTCCGGCGCGGTGCCGAGATGCGTCAAGATCGACTCCGATGAAGCTCGCGCGCTCTGCGGCATCTTCGCGCGCCTTCGCGGCGAGCTCGACCGTGGATCTGGCGTCGCTCCGTGCGGCGGTGTACGCCTTGCGCTGGGCGTTGAGACGCGTGTCCGGAGCGGCGCCGTCCATCGTCGCGGCAGCCACGAGCTCGCCGTGGTCGTCCGCGACGAAGACGGAGACCGGCGCGGATGCGTTCTCCACGACGAAGTGGACTTGGGCCAGAGCCTGCTCGTGCCTCACCTCACCATTTTGACCGTTCGCGCCAGCGCACGCCGGCGCGCGAC
>JBOHBA010000026.1:0-4902 GCA_050698095.1 Gaiellaceae bacterium | reverse complement strand
AGCCACCACCGTCCCCGAATCACTCGCGTCTCAGCCATGGCCGGAGCGTAGCCCTGCGGTCGCGCGTCACTTCTCGCGTCTCGGGCAACGTCTACTCACCAATCGACTCACCAATCGCCTGACGAGTCCTGACCGAGACGGCCTGAAACGGCGTGGTTGAGCGAAGCCGACGCCCGGACTCGAACCGGGGACCCCTTCATTACGAGTGAAGTGCTCTACCAGCTGAGCTACGTCGGCGGGGACGATCGAGTGTAGCCGCGGTCAGACGCGGATCGCCCGCGCGCCGGTGAGCTCTCGACGGACCCGGATGAAGAGCGCCTCGAGGGCGAGCGACGGATTGAGGTTGAACTCCTCGAGCGCGCGCCACGTCTCCCGGACGACCTCCACCGCGGCCACGGCGCCCTCGCCGAGATCGCGCGTGGCGTCCTCGCGGAGGTCGTCGAGCCGGTCGGCGTGCACCACCGCAGCCTCGGCTCCCGCGGTAACGACCACGAGATCGCGGTACCACGCCTCGAGGCCCTCGAGCCCGGCGAGCAGCTCCTCCCGCTCGGCGCCACGCTCGGCCCTCCGCACCCGCTGGTCGGCGTCCCGGGCCGGGAGATCGAGCCGTTCGACGAGTTCCAGCTCCCGCTCTTTCGCCTCCTCACCCCGTGCGTCCGCCGCCGCGAGCAGCACCGCGGCGGCGTCGGTGGCCTCGAACTCCGGATCGAGGTACGCGGAACGGGCGGCGGCGATCAGCGCCTCGCGGCGCGACGCAGCATCCGAGTCGAGCAGGCGGCGTGCGCGATCGAGCCGGCCCGCCGCGGCCCGTGCCAGCGCCCGCACCTCTGCGTCGTCTCGCTCGGGCGACTGCGCAGCGATCCATTCCCGAACGGCCCTCTCCGACAGGCGGCGGAAGGGAACGAGCTGGCAGCGGGAGAGAATGGTCGGCGGCAGCGGGCCGAGCTCGCTCGCAACGAGCACGATGACCGCGTACGGCGGCGGCTCCTCGAGGTCCTTGAGCAGCGCGTCGGCCGCATCCTCGTTCATCCGTTGCGCGTCGAGGACGAGGTACACGCGGCGGTCGGCCTCGAACGGACGCATGTGCAGGTCGCGCCGCAGCGCGCGCACGTCGTCGATGCGGATCATCTCGCCCAGCGGCTCGAGCAGGTAGAGGTCGGGATGGGTACGCGCCTCGACGCGTCGATCATCGCCGAGCAGTGCTGCCGCGAACGCGAACGCCGCGCTCCGCTTCCCGACCCCGGGAGGGCCGTGGAGGAGAAAGGCCTGCGCACCCCCCTCCGCGAGTGCCGACTCGAGCAGCCGCTTCGCCTCGGGCTGCTCAGGAACGGACGCGAAGCGCTCCATACACCTCCTCTGCGATCGTTTCTGCCGCGAGCGTCCCGTCGAGAACGACGATCCGGTCGGGGAAGCGCGCGGCGAGCTCGCGGTATCCGGCGGCGGCGCTCGCGTGGAAGTCGTCCGACTCGCGCTCGAGCCGGTCGTGCTCGCGGCGAAGGCGCCCGGGCAGGTCGGCGACGTCGACCGCGAGCAGATACGTGCGATCGGGCATCAGACCGCCCACGGCTGCGAGATTGAGGTTGAGCACCCGCTCGAGCCCGAGCCCCCGCGCGACTCCCTGGTACGCGACCGAGGAGTCGACGTAGCGGTCGCAGATGACCGATGCGCCCCGCTCGAGCGCCGGCCGGATCACCTCGTCCACGTGCTGCGCGCGAGCCGCCGCGTACAGGAGCGCCTCGGCCCAGGGAGCGACGTGACCGCCATGCAAGACCAGGTCGCGAACCCTCTCGCCCAGCTCGGTTCCGCCTGGCTCACGCGTCGCGACGACCTCCTCGCCGTCGGCCTCCAGCCGCCCCCGCAGGAGCTCGGCCTGCGTCGACTTGCCCGAGCCGTCGAGCCCCTCGAACGTGACGAACATCGGCCGAATCCTATTGCCGCGGCGCGCCTGCCACTCGAGCCTCTTTACAGTGCCTGGCACTGTAAAGACGCCAATACAGCGCCAATCGCTCCACAGGTCATCGTGTGAGGAGCGGCTCGCGTCCGTAGGATGCGGCCGTGCGGGCCGTGGTCACAGGTGGCGCAGGCTTCATCGGCTCGCACGTCGTCGATGCGCTCCTGGCGCGGGGCGACGAGGTCGCGGTCGTCGACGCGCTCGTCACCGGGAAGCGCGAGAACCTGACGGGAGCCGCCGAGCTCCACGTCCGCGATGTCCGCGAGCCGCTCGACGACGTCTTCGATTCCGTCCAACCAGAGGCGGTGTTCCACCTCGCAGCCCAGGCGGACGTTCGCGTCTCGGTCGAGCGCCCCGTCGACGACGCCGAGGTGAACGTCCTCGGCACGATCCGCGTCCTCGAAGTCGCGCGGCGCCACGGCGCGCAGGTCATCTTCGCCTCGACCGGCGGCGCGATCTACGGGGAGTGCGAGACGCCCGCAGCCGAGACTGCGCCGCGCGAGCCCCTCTCGCCGTATGGCACGGCGAAGCTCGCGGCCGAGGAGTACATCCGTGCCTACAACCGTCTGTACAAGACAAGGCATGTGGCGCTCCGCTACGGCAACGTCTACGGCCCGCGGCAGGATCCGCACGGCGAGGCGGGGGTCGTGGCGATCTTCCTCGGCGCCCTCTCCCGCGACGAGCAGGCGTACATCTTCGGCGACGGGCTCCAGGCGCGCGACTACGTCTACGTCGGCGACGTCGCGCACGCCACGACGGCCGCTCTCGGGCAGAACGGCGGCGTATTCAACGTCGGAACCGGGCGTGCGACCTCCGTGGTCGACCTCTACGAGCTCTGCACGCGCGTCGCCGGGTCGGACGCCCGGGCAGAGCACGCCAAAGCGCGGCTGGGCGAGCTCCAGCGCAGCGTCCTCGATCCGGAACTCGCGGCGAGCGAGCTCGGCTTCCGCGCAATGGTCGATCTCGAGGACGGGCTCCAGGCGACCTGGGACTGGGTTCGGGAGGCTCGGGAGGAGTAGCGCCGCCGCGGGCGAAGACGAGCGCCCGTGGATCATCCGCTACCCGCCCCCGACGCGCTCGTCCGCCCCTGGCGTACGGCCGCCTACGCCGCTGGCGCGATCGCAGTCGCCGAGCTCTTCCTGCTGCTCGTGATCGGCGGAGGCGCGCTGATGGAGGCGGCCTCCGATCGCCTGCAGCTCGCCGCCCAGGAGCGCGTGCTCGCACCAGTCCCGCGACCCAAGCCTGTCGTTCGCAAGCCGGCACCCGTCGTCGTGGCGAAGGTGCCGCGCTCGCGGACGGTCGTCATGGTGCTGAACGGAAACGGCCACACGGGCGCAGCTGCGGCCGCAGCGTCGCGAGTCCGGTCGCGCGGCTACAAGATCGGCACGGTCGGCAACGCGTCGCGGCAGATCTCCCGGAGCCTCGTCATGTACAAGCCGGGCTTCGCAGGCGAGGGGAAGCGCCTCGGGAGAGATCTCGGCGTGAAGCTCGTCGGCCCACTCGACGGGATGCGTGCGAGAGAACTCGGGCGCGCGCACATGGTCTTCATCCTCGGCAGCTGACCCCGAGCGACAACGGTGGCCGCGATGCGCTTCTGCTCGGCCTGCGGAGCGGCGCTTCCGTCGCGTCCACCGGTGACGTGCGATACGTGCGGGACGAGCCACTGGCGCAACCCCTTGCCATGCGCGAACGGCATCGTCGTCGAGGACATGCGCGTGCTGCTCGGCCGTCGCGCACACGCTCCGTGGCACGGACTGTGGGGATCGCCTGGCGGCTTCTGCGAGCTGGGTGAGCACCCGGCCGAGACCGTCGTGCGCGAGGTGCACGAGGAGACGGGGCTCGAAGTCGAGATCACGGGCTACCTCGATACCTGGGTAGACGTCTACGCCGACGACCCGAGCGAGCCCGACGCCGGAGTCATCAACGTCGCGTACTTCACCGCAGTCACCACGTCCGCCGAGCGCGGACCGGTCGACCCGGCCGAGGTGAGCGAGATCGCGTGGTTCGCGTGGGACGAGCTTCCGATCGATCTCGCGCCGCCCGGGACGCTCCGTGCAGTGCTCGATGCCGCGCACACAGTAGGCGCTCTATGAGCCTGGCGCGCAACCGCCCTGGTTCACGGCATCGCGGGCGACGTCGAGCGGTCCGCCCTCCCTCCATTGGTTCCCTGCCGGATCGAGCGTGTAGGCGTTGTTGAGGAAGCGGTACGTCGCGCAGAGGTTCTCGAACGCCTCGAACTCGAAGATCCCGAGCGCATACCACGCCTCCGGGTTGTCGGGTTGCTGCTCGACCGCCTGGATGTAGCGCCGCTCGGCGTGCCCCAGCCGGAGGCGCGACTCCTCGACTCGGGCCAGCGCGAGGAGGGGATCGATCGAGAGCGGGTTGAAGAAACGAGCCCAGCGCGCCCGGTCGTCCGCGCGCTCGATGTCATCGGCGATGAGCGCGTGAGTGGAGCTCCGCTCCATCGAGTCGGCGAGGCGAGGGAACGAGAACGAGGCGACGACCAGCGCCGCAGTGAGAACGATCGCGACGGGAAGCCACCGGCTGCGACGCGGCTCGCGGGGCGCGCGGCCGGCGCCTGCCAGAACGCCGAGCGCGACCAGCGTCGGCGCGGTGACTGCAAGGAAGTTCCAGTTGTAGTCGACGAGGGCATGACCGAGATACGCGGTGGCCGCGGCGACGAGTGCAGCCGCAGCGGCGCGCTCGGCACCGTCGAGCCGTCGAAGCGCGCCGATGCCCACAGCGGCCGCGGCAACGATGAGTACCCCGAAGAGCGCCAGTCCGGCAATGCCACCGTCCGAAAGCTGTTGGAGCGGAACGCTGTGCGGCTCGACCACGCTGCGGGCATCCGACCGATAGCGCTTGCGCGCGATCTCGAACGTGCCGGCGCCGGCGCCCTGCGGAGCGTGGCCTGAGTACACATCCCACGCCTCCCCCCACCAGCACAGGCG
>JBOHBA010000025.1:0-2191 GCA_050698095.1 Gaiellaceae bacterium | reverse complement strand
ATCGTGCGGATGGTCGGGTAGACGATCCAGACCCCGAGCAAGACCAGGGCGGGACCGAGGAAGACGATCGTCACGCCGTAGCGCTGGAAGAAGCCCTGTCCCTCGGGCGGAGGCGGAAGACCCAGGGAGGGGGCTTCCGCCGTTGTCGCCGACTCGCTCATCCGATTTCGTGTCGGCTAGTGCTTCCCGCCGTAAATACGCTCGTGATTCGCCGGCGAGAACCGAGCAGGCCTAGGACGCAGGGAGGGCCAATATTGGTGAATATCGGCCCGACCGAGGACGACGGCATGCGAAGCGTTCGCAGCCGCGCGAAGCGTGGGCGTGCTTACGGCGGGGAGCACTAAGGATGTGCGAGTGCAAGACCTGACACCCGGCTACCTCGTCCTCGAGGACGGAGCGGTCTTCCGTGGCCGTTCGGTCGGGGCAGCCGGCGTCGCGTTTGGCGAGGCGGTGTTCACGACGGCCATGACGGGGTACCAGGAGACCGTCACCGATCCGAGCTACGCCGAGCAGCTCGTCTGCTTCACCGCGCCGATGGTCGGGAACTACGGCGTGGCCGACGCGCGCGGAGAGTCGCCGAGGCCGCACGCGAAGGCGGCGCTCATGCGGCAGCTGGGCGGACGCGAGTGGGCGGACTGGCTGCGCGAGCATGGGCTCGTCGGGCTCGAGGAGATCGACACGCGCGCCCTCGTCCTGCGGCTTCGAGAGGGCGGCGCAATGCGCGCTGCGGCCGTCGCCGACGAGGCCGAGCTCGTTGTCGACGATGCGCTCGCGCAGGTTCGTGCGCAGCCGCTCATGGAGGGCCAGGCGCTCGTCGCACAGGTGTCTGCGCACGAGCCGTATGTCTTCAGCGACGCCGGCTCGCCGAGGATCGCGGTCGTCGACTACGGGACCAAGCGCTCGATCCTGCGGCGTCTTGCCTTCGCGGGCGCCGCGGTCACGGTCTTTCCCCACGCCGCTCGAGCGGACGAGCTCGACGAGTTCGACGGCGTCGTCCTCTCGAACGGCCCCGGCGACCCCGAGCCCCTGCGCGCCGAGACCGACGTCGTACGCGATTTGCTCGGGCGCGTCCCGATTCTCGGCATCTGTCTCGGCCACCAGCTCCTCGGGCTGGCAGCCGGGCACGAGACCTTCAAGCTGCCCTTCGGACACCGTGGCGCGAACCATCCGGTGCTCGAGCGCGCGACGGGACGCGTGCTCGTCACGAGCCAGAACCACGGGTTCGCCGTGGCGCCGTCCGAGTCGCGCGAGGCGACGTACGTCTCGCTCTATGACGGCACTGTCGAGGGCTTCGACTTCCCCGAGCTCAGGGCACGCTCGGTGCAGTTTCACCCCGAGGCCGGTCCAGGCCCGCACGACGCCTGGCACATCCTCGAGTCCTGGGTCGAGGAGGTCAGACGCTAGTGGTCGCTCCGGGAAATACGGCACTGCTTGGCCGGCTGCAAACGCTTCGCATCGCGTCGTCCTCAGTCGCCTCGATATGGAAAAGCAGTGCTGGGGTCAGACTTAAGTCTGACCCCAGCGCAGTTTCCTTTGCTCCCTGCGTCCTAGCGCTGCTCGGTTTTCGCGCGGCTAACCAGCACCGGACTTCCCGGAGAGACCACTGATGCCCGCCCGTCGCGATCTCGAGTCCGTCTGCGTGATCGGCTCCGGGCCGATCGTCATCGGCCAGGCGTGCGAGTTCGACTACGCCGGCTGCCAGGCGCTCAAGGTGCTCCGGGAAGAGGGCTACCGCACGATCGTCGTCAACTCGAACCCGGCGACGATCATGACCGACCCCGGCTTTGCCGATCGCACGTACATCGAGCCGCTCGATCTCGAGAGCGTCGCGAGCGTGCTCGAGCGCGAGCGCCCCGACGCGTTGCTTCCGACTCTCGGCGGGCAGACCGCGCTCAACCTCGCAGTCTCCCTCACGGACGCCGGTGTGCTCGACGAGCTCGGCGTCGAGCTGATCGGAGCTCCGGTCGAGGTGATCCACCGAGCCGAGGATCGCGAGCAGTTCCGAGAGGCGGTGCGCGGATGTGGCCTCGACGTCCCCGCCTCCCGCATCGTCACATCCCTCGACGAGCTCGAAGGCGTCTCGCTGCCTGCGGTCGTCCGGCCTGCGTTCACGCTCGGCGGTCACGGCGGAGGATTCGCGGAAGATCGAGCCACGCTCGAGTACCAGGTCGAGCGCGGCCTGTGGGAGTCC
>JBOHBA010000024.1:0-2044 GCA_050698095.1 Gaiellaceae bacterium | reverse complement strand
ACTTGGAGGGGGAGATGACGGTCTGGTTCACGCGCATCTACGTGGCGACGCTCAGACTTCGCGAAGCGCTCCGCGAGTACTGGAAGCGCATTGCGGTCGGGGCCTTCTGTGGTTGGCTTCTTTCGAGTGTGCTCGGAGCATTCGGGCTCGTTGCGTTCGAGTCGGCGCACCTGATCACCGCCGAGGATTCGGCTTTCCTCGGTCCGGCGGTCGTCTTGATGGGGATGGGAGTCGGGGGTCTCGTCGCGTACGTCGCGAAGCCGGACCCCGCTGACAGCCGAGCACACCGCGCGGGCTCGAGCGGTTCCTGAACCCTGATCCGAAGCGGCCAGCCACACGGCGCCGAAGGTTAGGGTTGGCTCGTGCCCGATTCGTCCGAGCTGCTCGCCGCCTACGACGCGCAGGTTCGCGACCGCGTTCCCAACCCTTTGCCGAGAGGTGCCACGGTCGAGCGGGACGGGCCGCTCCTGCGCTTCCTCGGTCTGGCAGGCCGCGGCTTCGTCGTCTATCGCGACCTGGGCGGACTCGACGGTGCCGACCTCGACGAGCTGATCGCGCACCAGGTGCACACGTTCGCCGAGCACGGCGAGCGCTTCGAGTGGAAGCTGCATGGCCACGACCGGCCTAGGGACCTGCCGCAGCGGCTGCGCACGGCGGGATTTGTGCCCGAGGAAACAGAGACGATCGTGATCGCGCCCGTTGCCGACATCGCTGGGGAGACGCGACTGCCCGAGGACGTGTCCCTGCGGGAGGTGACGAGCCGAGCCGACTTCGAACGGATCGCGTCGGTTGAGCAGGCGGTGTGGGGGGACCACGACCAGCAGAACTGGCTCGTCGACATGCTCGAGTCGGAGCGAGCAGTCGATCCGGACGCGCTCACCATCGTCGTGGCAGAGGCGGGTACGACCGTCGTCTGTGCCGCGTGGATCCGGTTCGAGCGCGGCACCGAGTTCGCAACCCTCTGGGGCGGCGCCACCTTGCCGGACTGGCGCCGGCGCGGGATCTACCGCGCCACCGTCGCCCACCGGGCAAACCTGGCCGCCGAGCGCGGCTTCCGCTTCATCCAGGTCGACGCTTCGAGCAACAGCCGCCCTATCCTCGAGCGCCTCGGATTCGTCGCCGTGACGACGACGACGCCGTACGTCTGGTCGCCGACGGCCGCTCCGTAGCATCGTCCGCGAGATCTCTCGCAGGAAACCCGGTTCGAGGCATTGCAGAGAGAAGGCGCCGAGCAGATTCGAACTGCTGTACGAGGCTTTGCAGGCCTCTGCCTAACCACTCGGCCACGGCGCCGCGCGGGTCATCGTAGCCGTCCTCCTCGCCGGCTACGGTTGACCGGTGAGCGCCTATCCGCGACCCGAGCACACCACCGAACCGTGCCTACGCTGCGGCGCCGCGATGGAGTGGCGACACGGCAGCTGGCAATGTCCGCGCTGCCGCTTCAAGGTCGGCTGCTGCGAAGGAGAGACGGGCGAGTGCAGGCCCGAGCGCACGTAATCTCGCCTGCGTGACGGACGAGTACACCGAGACCGCGCTCCACTTCGAGGCGACGCGCCTGCCGCGGCTGCTCGAGCGCCACCTCCCGCCGGGCCCGCTCGCGCTCGCCGACCTGGGCTGCGGCGACGGGCCGCTGTTCGCGGCACTCGAGCGTGGAGGCTTCATCGTCCCGGGACAGCGCACGTACGCAGTCGACCTCGCCCCCGCAAGGCTGGCTCGCGTCGCGCAGCGTTTCCCCTGGATCGAGATCGTCGTCGCCTCGGCCGACGCCGTCCCGACGATTGCCGACGGGACTCTCGACTTCGTGTGCTCGACGATGCTCATGGAGCACGTCCCCGACGAGAGCGCGTACCTGGCCGAGATCGAGAGGATCCTTCGCCCCGGCGGGAAGGCGTACGTGACCACCGTCTTCAAGAAGCGCTGGGCGTGGTACTTCCGCAAGCGCGACGGCGAGTCGGTCCTCGACACCTCGCATCTCCGCGAGTACACGGACATCGACGTCGTGCGTCGCCTCGTGGACGACGCCGGCTTCAGGATCGTCGCGCTC
>JBOHBA010000023.1:0-2865 GCA_050698095.1 Gaiellaceae bacterium | reverse complement strand
GACACCGGTCGCAATTGACTGACATGTCACCGCGCTGAGATACTGGCGCCGCTGCGTGGAACGCGTCTGCATCGTCGGTGCCGGGGTTATCGGGAGCCTGTTCGCGGGTCATCTGGCGCGCGTATGTGAGGTCTCCGTGCTCACCCGACGCCGCGAACACGCTGACGCGCTCAACGAGCAGGGCCTTCGCGTGAGCGGGAAGACGGAGCACCACGCTCGCGTGGCGGCGACAAACGATCCAGCCGAGCTCCCGGAGTTCGACGTCGCTATCGTCGCGACCAAGGCGTCCGGGCTCGAGCCGGCGGCACGCGCGCTCGAAGGGCGGTTTTCAGGCGCGACGGTGGTGACTGTTCTCAACGGGATCGGCGCGGAGGAGGTCGTCCGCGCGCACGGCGAGTGGCCGATCGTCTCGGGCGTCACCTTCATGAGCGGGACGAAGCACTCCGACACCGAGGTCGAGTACATCCTCGACACGGAGACCTGGCTCGGCCCGTACGGGGACACGCCGCTCGAGACCGTGAAGGACATCGCAGACACGATCGTCGCCTCCGGCCTCGAGGCAGAGGCGCTCCCGGACCTTCGCCCGGCACAGTGGTCGAAGCTGGTCTTCAACGCGGCGGTCAATCCGGTCGCGGCGCTCACCGGCCTTTCGCACGACCCGCACTTCGCGCACGAGGCCGATCCAGGCGACCTCGGGCACCTCGTCCACGGGCTCGTCGACGAGGGGAAGGCGGTCGCAAAGGCTGCAGGCATCGAGCTCCACGACGACCCGTGGGAGATGAACGTGCTCGCGACGCAGCGAGGATCGGCGCACTATCCATCCATGCTCGAGGATGTCGACGCCCGCCGGGAGACCGAGATCGAGCTGATCACCGGCTCGCTCGTCCGCGAGGCGGCGCGGCATGACGTCTCCGTGCCGCTCCACACCATGCTCTACGGGCTCGTCAGAGGGAAAGAAGCATCGTGGCAGGTAACGCAGGAACCGACAGGAGGGCACAGATGAAGAAGTTCGGAGGAGCGCTACTCGCTCTCGTGGCCGTGGCCGTCGCAGCTGTTGCCGTGGCCGGCGGCGGAACGGCCGCGCCCCAAGCGACAGTCACCATCGGCTGGGCCTACGATGGCGTCGGGGCGATGGCGGCGTACGACGGCCCCGCGCTCGCCACCGCGAAGGAGCGCATCAAGGCGGTGAACAAGACCAACGCGACGAAGCTGCGTCTCATCACGTGCAACACCCAGGGCAACAAGCCGGCAATCGCAAAGGCATGTGCCGCGAAGCTCGTGAGCCAGGGCGCCGACATCGTCATGACGACGTGTGACGTCGACTTCGGGGCGCCGGTGATCCAGTACGCGATCGACCGCGGGAAGCTCACGGTCGCTGCGTGCATCGGCACCGACCAGATGGGCCCGAAGCGCTTCGGCGCCAAGGGGCGGCTCGCGTTCTCGTACGGCAACGTCGCCCAGGACGAGGGCTCGGCCATGGCGGAATACGCGTGGAAGCGTGGGTGGAAGCGCGCTTCGCTCGCCACGGACACCGTCATCGTGTACTTCCGCAACGTCGTGCAGGCCTTCGAAGCGCGGTTCAGGCAGCTCGGCGGGACGATCGTGACGAAGGAGACCTACCAGTCGCTCGGTGGCAACCAGGCGTCGTGGACGAACGTCGTCAATCGCCTGAACAACGAGGACGCCGACGTCATCGTGACGTCGACCGCCCCTCCGTTCGGCGCGCAGGTCCCGATCATCACCGGGCTGCGGACGCTGGGGAACAACACGCCGATCCTCAACTCGTGGGCCGGCGACGGGAGCTACTGGTACGCGACACTCGACCCGAAGCTCTCGAACTACTACTACGTGACGTTCGCATCGGCGTTCGGCGACGACCCGGTGAAGGCCGTCAACGCCCTACGCAACAAGTACGCGGGCGCGATCGCAAAGGGCGGCAGCACCGGGGCGTTCGTCACCGGCTGGTCGGCGATTGACGGCATCTCCCTCGCACTGAAGCGCACGGGTGGCAACGCAGACGGTGCTGCACTCGCTGCCCAGATGGAGAAGTTCAGGAACGTCCCGACGCTCTCGGGGCTCGTGAGCTACTCGAAGACGCTGCATACGGTGTACGGACGGACGTACCGCGTAATCCGCGTCCAGAACAACACGCCCAAGACCGTCGGGGTAATCAAGGCCAAGGTCGTCCCGAAGATCTAGCGGCTTGGTCGAAGCGCAGCCTGAAGAGCTACGGCGGTCCGGAGCCTCGCTCCGGGCCGCCGGCGTCTCGCGTGCTTTCGACGGCGTGCAGGCGCTTCGCAACGTCACGCTCGAGCTGCGCCGGCATGAGGTCGTCGGCCTCATCGGCCCGAACGGCGCCGGCAAGTCCACGCTCGTGAACGTCCTCAGCGGCTTCGACCTTCCCGACGAGGGCAGTGTCGAGCTCGAAGGACGCGATGTCACAAGCTGGCGTCCTCACAAGCGCGGGCGTGCCGGGCTGTCGAGGACGTTCCAGCACAGCCGTTCGTTCCGTGGTCTTTCGGTGCGCGAGAATGTCGAGGTGGCCGCGCTCGGCGTTGGTGCCGGCCCGCGCGAGGCCCGCCGTCGTGCCGACGCGCTGCTCGACTCCCTCCAGCTCGCGTCGTACGCGGATGCTCGGGCGGACTCCCTTGCACACGGGGCCGAGCGCCGCCTCGGCGTCGCGCGCGCGCTTGCAACGCAGCCCAGCTTCGTGCTCATGGACGAGCCTGCTGCGGGACTGCCCGAGGCCGAGGTACCGGCCTTCGCCGAGGTCGTTCGCTCGGTGCGCGACGAGCACGACGCGGGCGTGCTTCTCATCGATCACAACATGGCCCTGATCATGGACGTCTGCGACCGGATCCAGGT
>JBOHBA010000022.1:0-9014 GCA_050698095.1 Gaiellaceae bacterium | reverse complement strand
CAATTGGCCTCGGCGTGTGCAGTGACATGGCTCTGCGCGAAGATGGTCGAGCGCTCGGGGTCGAGACCGGTTGCGATCAGGATCGCGAGGAGGTCGAGGGTGCGCTCTCGCAAGTCAGCCGGGTCGTACTCGACGCTGATCGAGTGGAGATCGACGATGCAGAAGAACGCCTCGCCCTGCTCCTGGGTCGCCGCGTACTGGCGAAACCCGCCCGCGTAGTTGCCGAGATGCTTGGCCCCCGTGGGCTGGATGCCGGAGAAGATCCGCATTCGGAGATTGTCCCTGGACCTGCGGAGCGGCGTCACGACTAGCCTAGGCTGATGGTCATGCGCATCGACCCGGTGCCCGCGCTCGAGGGGCACGTTGCGGTGCCGGGCGACAAGTCCATCTCGCATCGCGCTGTTCTCGTGGGCGCTCTCTGCGAGGGAGACGTCCGCATCATCGGATTCGGTCGCTCGGCCGACACCGAGGCCACGATCGGCGCTGTTCGCGCGCTCGGCGTCGAGGTCGAGGAGCACGACGTCGACACGCTGACGGTCCATGGCGCTGGTCTCGGCGGCTTTCGCGAGCCGGGCGACCCGATCGACTGCGCCAATGCGGGGACGCTCATGCGGCTTCTCGCGGGAATCCTCGCGGGGCAGCGAGGTCGGTTCGAGCTCGTCGGCGACGACTCGCTCTCCGGGCGTCCGATGGAGCGCATCGCAGAGCCGCTTCGCCGGATGGGTGCGCTCGTCGAGACGACGGACGGCCACCCGCCTCTCGCGATCGAGGGCGCCCCGCTCAACTCCATCGACTACGAGCTTCCCGTTTCGTCGGCGCAGGTCAAATCCGCAGTCCTGCTCGCCGGGCTCTTCGCCGCGGGAACGACGACCGTGGTCGAGCCGCTCCCGACTCGCGACCACACCGAGCGTCTGCTCGAGCGCGCCGGAGCGAAGGTCACGCGCCGCCCGACGAGCGTGAGCATCGAGGCGGCGGACAGGCTCGAGCTCGACGAGCTCGAGGTCGCCGGAGACTTCTCCTCCGCGGCGCCGTTTCTCGTCGCCGCGGCGATCGTCCCCGGGTCCGCGCTGACCGTGCACGGAGTCGGCCTGAATCCCCGCCGCACCGGGCTCCTCGACGTCCTCGAGCGAATGGGCGCGAGGATCGCGATCTACAACCGGAGGCTCGTCGGAGGCGAGCCCGTCGGCGAGATCGAGATGCGCACGTCGGAGCTCGTCGGCGCGACGGTGTCGGCCGCCGAGGTTCCGCTGCTGATCGACGAGCTCCCGCTGCTGGCGCTCGCTGCGTGTCATGCACGCGGCGAGACGATCGTCCGCGGCGCCGGTGAGCTGCGGCTGAAGGAGTCCGACCGGATCGAAGGTGTGGTCGACGCCCTCAAGCCGCTCGGCGGCCACATTCGCGCGACGCGCGACGGGTTCAGGGTCCGCGGCGTGCCCACGCGGCTTCGCGGCGGAGTCGTCGAATCCCGCGGAGACCATCGCCTCGCCATGATCGGGGCGGTCGCAGGCGTGTCGTCGCAGGAGGGAGTCGAGCTGCGCGGGGCGGATGCCGTGGACGTGAGCTTCCCCGGTTTCTTCGAGGTACTCGGGCAACTCGCCCCCGATGCGCTTCATTACCCTCCCGCGACATGATCGTCGCCATCGACGGCCCGGCCGGCTCGGGAAAGAGCACTGTTGCGTTCGCGCTCGCAGAGCGTCTCGGCTTCCGCTACCTGGACACCGGGGCCATGTATCGCGCGCTGACCTGGCTCGCTCGTCGCGACGGGCTCGCGCTCGACGACGGGCCCGCGCTCGCGACGCTCGCGCGCGCGCACCTTGTCTCCTTTTCGGCGGATGGGACGGTCGAGATCGACGGCGAGGACGTGTCCGCGGAGATCCGCGAAGCCGAGATCGACCGGCTCGTGCCCGTGGTCGCGCGTCATCCCGCGGTGCGCGAGGTCATGCGCGAGCGCCAGCGCGCGCTCGGCGCAGTCGGCGACTCCGTCATCGAGGGGCGGGACATCGGCAGCGTCGTCGCGCCCTCCGCGGAGGTGAAGGTGTTCCTCGTCGCGGACGAGTCCGAGCGCGTTCGACGCCGTTCGGCGGAGCGTCTCGGCATCGGCGCGGAGGCTCTCGCCGACGACCTCCGTCGTCGAGACGAGCACGACGCGGTGAACACGCGGCCCGCGGAGGATGCGGTCATCCTGGACACGACCAAGCTCGACATCGACGAGGTCGTGGACTCGATCGCGAGGCTCGTCGATGCGAGGCGCGGATGAACAAGACCGACGCGATCTGGGCTATGGGCCGTCCCACGATCGGGGGCGCCGCCAGAATTGGGTCGCGACTGCGCGTCTACGGATCCGAGCGCGTTCCCATGAGCGGAGGCCTGGTTGTGGCGTCGAACCACTTCAGCTGGGTCGATCCTCTCGCCCTCGGCTACGCGTGCCCGCGAACGCTCTACTACATGGCGAAGATCGAGGCCCATCGCATACCGGGCCTCGGCCAGCTGATGAGGAGCTTCGGCGCGTTCGCGGTCCGTCGGGGCGAGTCCGATCGCGATGCCGTGCGGACGATGCGCCAGATCGTGCGGGACGGGCACGCGCTCGGCCTGTTCGTCGAGGGGACTCGCCAGACGTCCGGCGAGCCCGGGCGCGTCCAGCCGGGGGCGGCGATGGTCGCGATCAACGAGGAGGTCCCGACCATCCCGGTCGCCATCCATGGCAGCCAGTCCTGGCGCCTCGGAAACTTCCACCCCGTCTCGATCGCGTGGGGAGAGCCGATGAGCTTCGATGGGCTGCCGCGGGGTGGGAAGGGCTACAAGGAAGCGTCTGTCGAGGTCCAGCGCGAGATTCGCCGGCTCTGGGAGTGGCTCGTCGGTATCCACGAGCTCGGCCGGCCGCGCGACGCGACCCCACCAGCATGACGCGTCCGCGGCGAAAGACGCCGGGTGAGGCCCGCTCCACTAGCCGGTTCGGCGACGAACCCGTCGAGATCGCCGGCACCGTGGCGATCGTCGGCTTCCCGAACGTCGGCAAGTCGACGCTTCTGAACCGGCTCACGTCCTCGCGCACAGCTGTCGTCCACGAGACGCCGGGAGTGACGCGCGATCGCAAGGAGCTTCTCTGCGACTGGTCGGGCACGTACTTCAGGCTGATCGACACCGGAGGCGTCGATCGCGCGGATACGGGGCCTTTCGGGCCGCAGGTCGCCGCTCAGGCCCGCGAAGCCGTCGCGGAAGCGGACCTCGTCCTGATGGTCGTCGACGCCCAGGCGGGAGTCACGCCGGGCGACGAGGAGCTCGCCGAGATCCTGCGCTCGTCGCGGCGCCCCGTGCTCGTGCTCGCGAACAAGCTCGACGACCCCCGCCGCGACCTCGAGGCGCTCGAGTTCCATCGGCTCGGCCTCGGCGATCCGATCCCGATCTCCGCGATCCACGGGCACGGCACGGGTGATCTCCTCGACGACATCGTCGGGCGGCTGCCCGGGCGCGGCGAGCGGCCGGTCGGGGAGGAGGCCATCAAAGTCGCGATCCTCGGGCGTCCGAACGTCGGCAAGTCGTCGCTCCTGAACGCGTTGCTCGGGCGCGAGCGCGTCATCGTCTCCGAGGTTCCCGGAACGACGCGCGATGCGATCGACACGGTGTTGCGCCGCGACGACACGACATTCGTTCTCGTCGACACTGCCGGCCTTCGCCGCAAGCGCAGGCAGCGTCAGGGAATCGAGTACTACTCGGAGCTGCGCGCGCTCGAGGCGGCCGAGCGAGCCGACATCGCGCTCGTCCTCGTCGATGCGAGCCAGGGCGTCGTGGATCAGGATCTCGCCGTCGCGGACGTGGCCCGCAAGGCGCAGTGCGCGACGATCGTCGTGCTCTCGAAGTGGGACGCGACGGAAGTCCGGATCGAGGACGTCCGACCGGTGATCGCCACGCGACTGCGCCAGCGGCCGCCGCTCATCGCCGTCTCCGCGCACACGGGACGCGGGCTCGAGCGGCTGCTCGACCAGGTCGAGGATCTCTTCATTCGCTTCGCCGGGCGCATCGCGACGGCCGAGTTGAACCGTGCGCTCCAGGAGCTTCGCGAGGCGCGCCAGCCGCCCGGCCGTCGCGGCCGCAGGCTCAATCTCCTCTACGGGACGCAGGTTAGCTCGCGACCGCCTCGATTTCGTTTCTTCGTCAACGATCGCGGGCTGGTCACGCGCGACTACGGCTACTGGGTCGAGAACGAGCTGCGCGCGCGGTTCAAGCTGCAGGGCGTGCCGGTCTCCATCGACTTCGTGACCTCTCAATGAGGGCGGTCGTCGTGGGCGCGGGGTCGTGGGGGACCGCGTTCGCGTGCCTGTTGCGGGACAACGGGCATCAGGTGACTCTTGCCGCACGCGACCAGGCGCAGGTCGCCGCGATGGTCGAGACCGGACGGAACCCGCGCTACGCGCAGCTCGCCGATCTCCGCCGCATCGCTGCCGCGACGATCGACCAAGCGCCGATCGCAGATGCGGAACTAGTGGTTGTCGCTGTGCCGAGCCGCGTGTTCGGCGACGTGGTCGCCGGCTTGCCCGGAAACGCCCCGATCCTCAGCCTCACAAAGGGGCTCGACCCCTCCACGGGCGAGCGCCTCTCGACGCGGGTTCAGGGGCGCCCGGTCGCCGTCCTTTCGGGTCCCAACATCGCAGAGGAGATCGTGCGCAGCCTCCCGGCCGCAGCCGTGATCGCGAGTGACGACCTCGCGCTCGGCGTCCGGCTCCAGCTGGCCGTCCACTCGACGACCTTCCGTGTCTACGTGAACGAGGACGTCATCGGCGTCGAGCTCTGCGCGGCGGCCAAGAACGTGATCGCGCTCGCCGCGGGCGGGGCCGACGGGCTGGGCCTGGGAGACAATGGCAAAGCCGCCCTCGTCGCTCGCGGTCTCGCGGAGATGCGCCGGCTGGCGGAGGTCGCCGGCGCGCGGCCGGACACATTCGCCGGCCTGGCCGGGATGGGAGACCTGATCGTCACGTGCTGGTCACCCTCGGGACGAAACCGCCGCGCGGGTGAGCTGATCGCTCAGGGCGCGACGCCGGACGAGGCCGCGGCCCGGATCGGCATGGTCGTCGAGGGGCTCACGACCGCCCCCGTGCTT
Organism: Gaiellaceae bacterium; assembly: GCA_050698095.1. GTDB lineage: Bacteria > Actinomycetota > Thermoleophilia > Gaiellales > Gaiellaceae > GMQP-bins7. Next base: position 3,919 of record JBOHBA010000022.1, on the reverse strand, counting down.
CGCGATCTCTCGCGGCGTCTCGAGATCGAGCTTCCGATCGCGGAAGGGGTCTGCGCCGTGCTCGAGGGAACGCCGCTGACGGAGCTCGTCGCTCGGCTGATGGGCCGCGAGCCGACCACCGAGTAGAGAGGCGCTGTGACCGTAGCCGCGGGTTACGCCGAGACCCGCGGTCCGGAACGCGTAGGCCCGCCGAAGCGGGCCTACGCGTGGAGGGCAATCCAATGGAGAGAGTACGCACCGTCAACCTAAGCGCGCCCACGTGAAAACGACCTGTGAGTTCTCTAAGCGTTTTCTAAGAAGCCGGCGACGCGCGCTGCCCGACTTGAGTCGGCGCGGTGCAAGGGCTGACCGGCAAACGTTAGATGCCTGACCGGAAATTCACGCGGACCGGATGACGGCCACGACACTGCGCCGGATCGCCACCCTCGCGCGTCGCACAGGCTCTCGAGCCTGCACGACGCGTGAGTGCGACGCCCGGCTTGGTCGTGACCGCCCCCGGCGGCGCGCCAATTTCCGGTCAAGCATCTACGCGGCGCGGACGTATATCCCGCGCGCTGCCTTGTCCGCGATCACCTGTTCGGCCCCGCCGACCATCACGCGGAGCTGTCCTGCCGCATCCTGCGACGCGCCGACCTCAACGTGCGTGCCCGGCGCGAGCCCTTCGGCGTAGAACCAGTGCAGGAGGTCTCCGTCGTGCTCGGCGAGCCGGACGATCTCGGCGTGCCCGCCGGTCTCGAGGTCGGCGAGCGTCACGAGCTCGGCGTTCTCCGCCTGCTCGAGCTCGGGGTCGACTGGCCAGCCGTGCGGGCAGCGCTCCGGGTGTCCGAGGCGCTCGTCGATCCTCTCGATCATCTCGTCCGTGAAGGTGTCTCCGAGCTCGTCGGCGTGCACGTGCGACTCGGCGGCGGTGTACCCCATGAAGTCGGTGAGAAAGCGCTCGATGAGGCGGTGCTTGCGGACGACGCGGTTGGCGCGCTCGACGCCCGCCGGAGTGAGGATCGCCTCCTTCTGGTCGCCGCGCTCGACGAGGCCGTCCGACTCGAGGCGCTTCAGCATCTCGCCGGCCGACGCGCGCGACACGCCCAGCATCTCCGCGACACGCGACGCGATCGCAGTCGAGCCGGTCGACGGCCGGTACTCCCCGATCGGGAAGGCGAGGAAGTAGATCGTCTCCAGGTACTCGTCGACGGAGTGACCGTGCGGCTGCGCCATCCAGAGAAATCTACCCGGAGCCGCCCGGCTCGAACCCTTGGCTCGACGAGACGAGGTAGAGGACCGGGGCGGACACAGCGATGAGCACAAGCGCCGGAAGCGCCGCTTGCGAGTATGCGCCGACCTGCGTGAGCTTCCAGATGTCGGTCGCCAGAGTCTCGAAGCCGATCGGCCGCAGCAGGAGCGTGGCCGGAAGCTCCTTCATCGCGGAGAGGAACACGAGCGCGCCTCCGGCGAGTATTCCCGACCGCACGAGTGGCGCCGTCACGAGCGCGGCGGTCTGGAGTGGGCCACGGCCGAGCCCGCGCGCGGCCTCCTCGTAGCGCGGGCTAACGCGCTCTAGCGCAGACTCGATGCCCGATAGGCCTTGCGGGAAAAAGCGCACGATGTACGCGAAGACGAGCAGCGCGAGGGTCTGATACACCGGCGAGGCGTAGCGGGCGGCGAAGAAGACGAGGGAGAGGGCGATCACGAGCCCCGGAAGCGCGTTGCCGGCGTACGAGAGCCGTTCGAGCGTGCGTGACGTCTTCGTCGGGTAGCGCAGCGCGAGCAGGGCGATCGGGAGCGCCGCCACGACCGCCGCGCCTGCGGCGAGCCCGGACGCGCCGAGCGAGTTGAGCGCCTCGCTCCAGGGGACGTCGAGCTCGCGGTCGTTCGCGATGCCGCGGGCGAGCCAGTAGCCGAGAACGCCGCCAGGCAGGACGAGAAACAGCCCCACAACGGAGCTGCAGAAAGCCAGCGCCACCGGCGTCCAGCGGCCAAGCCGCACGACCGCATGCGGTCGCTGCGATCCCGGACCCGTTCGATACTGGCGTCCGCGCTGCCTCGTCCGGTGTTCGACGACGAGCGCGACGGCGGTGAGGGCGACGAGCAGCAGTGCCAGCGTCGCTGCGGGCGCGCGGTCGAAGAGGCTCTTGTACTGGACGTAGATCGCCCGGGTGAGCGTGTCGTAGTTCATGAGTGAGACGACGCCGAAGTCCGAGAAGGTGTAGAGGGCGGCCAGCAGGGCGCCGAGCCCGGCAGCGGAGCGAATCGCGGGAGCCGTGACCCGGACCACCGTGCGTCGACCGGAAGCGCCGAGGCCTCGGGCGGCCTCTTCGAGCGACGGGTCGAGGTTTCGAAGCGCGGACTGAGTGAGCAGGAAGACGTATGGGTATGTGGCGAGGGTGAGAGCGGCCAGAGAGCCCCAGTACCCCTCGAGCTCGGGCACGCCTTCGACGCCGACCACGACGGCGAGAAGGCCGCGGTTTCCGAAGAAGCCGAGGAGACAGAACGCCGCGACGTAGCTCGGGATCACGAGCGGCAGCGCCCCTGCGGTAGCCCAGAGGCGCCGGGCAGGCAGGTCGGTGCGCGTGACCAGCCAGGCGAACGGCGCTCCGACGGCGACAGCTGCGACGACGACTCCGACGGCGAGGATCAGCGTGTTCCACACCAGACGCCAGGTCGAGCTCTCTCCGAGAACCTCGACGGCCCTGCCGCCGCTCGCGACGCGGATCGTCAGGTACGCGAGCGGGAGGAGGAGCAGCGCGACGACGACGCTCGCCGTCAGGACGAGCACGAGCGGGGGTCGGCTCCCCGCTCCCCGACTCATGTCAAATAGCCGGTCTCGCGGAGCAGCTCGATCGTTGCCTCGTGCTCCGCGCCGAGAGTCGAGAGGTTGATATCCGGCCCCTGGAGCTCGTCGAGTGGAGGAAGTCCGTCCTTGGGTGCGATGCCTGCGACGAGTGGATACTCGGCTTCTTCCGCCTCGTCGACATAGAACCGCTGACCCTCGTCGGACAGGAGGAACGCGACGAATCGCTCGGCGTCCTCGGTTTGATCGGAGCTCGCGAGCACGCCTGCCCCCGCCACGCTGACGAGGCCGCCGGGGTCGCCGGAGCGCAGAAAGTGGTTCTCGACGGTGGCGTCCGGCTGCTCTTTCTTGACGAGGTACAGGTAGTAGTGGTTGACGAGTCCGAGAGCGATCTCACCCGCCGCCACGGCCTCGACGATCGGGGTGTTCTTCTCGTACTCACGTACCTGATTCGCCTTCATATCCACGAGCCACCGCCGCGCGGTGTTCTCGCCCGCGGACAGCCGCATGGCCGTCACGAAGGCCTGGAACGAGGCATTGGTGGGAGCGACGCCGACCTTTCCCTTCCACTTCGAGTCGGTGAGGTCGAACACGGAGTCCGGCAGCTCGTCGGCGGTAAGCGCCCGCGTGTCGTAGGTGATCACCCGCGATCGGCCCGAGGTGCCGACCCAGTGACCGTCCGCATCGCGGAACCTCGCATCGACCAGCTCGAGCGTGCTTGCCGGAAGCTCTGAAAGCTGGGACTCCACCGAGCCCAGTGAGCCCGGATCCTGGGCGAAGAAGAGGTCGGCGGGGGAGTTGTCACCCTCCTCGGCGATCGTCGCCGCGAGCTCGGCACTGTCGCCGTAGCGAACCTCGACCTCGATTCCCGTCTCTTCGGTGAACATCTCGAACAAGGGCGCAACGAGCTCTTCCTCCCGACCCGAGTAGATCGTTAGCGGGTCGTTCGAGCTGCCTCCGCACCCTGCCGCGACAGCCGCGAGCAGCACTACGACGAGTGGCGCCTTATTCATTGCATCCTCCGTGTAAGGGTTCCCATAGCCGCGATGTAAGGGCCACCTTACATGGACTGCGAGAAGCGCCTGCCTTCAGTCGAGCACCAGCACGCGGCCTTCGTGGAGCCGGATCGAAACC
>JBOHBA010000021.1:0-4137 GCA_050698095.1 Gaiellaceae bacterium | reverse complement strand
TCGAGGCGGGGATCCCGGAGGGGGTCGTCAACGTGCTCGTCGGCAAAGGCTCGGTCGTCGGGCAGCGGTTGATCGAGCACCCCGGCGTGGCCAAGATCGCCTTCACGGGCTCGACCGAAGTGGGCAGGCTGGTGATGGCGGGTGCCGCCGGAACGATCAAGCGCGTTACTCTCGAGCTCGGCGGCAAGTCGGCGAACGTCATCTTCGACGATGCCGACCTCGAGAAGGCGGCCGCCGCCGCTCCCTACTCGGTCTTCGACAACGCCGGTCAGGACTGTTGTGCCCGCTCGCGCATCCTCGTCCAGAGAACGATCTACGATCGTTTTCTGGATAGGCTCGTCGATGCCACCTCGAAGCTTCGCGTCGGAGATCCGTCTCTCGAGGACACGGAGATGGGGCCACTCATCTCCGCCGCTCATCGCGAGACGGTCGCTTCGTACCTCGAGGGTGCTTCTATCGCTTTCCGGGGCTCTGCTCCAGAAAGCGAAGGGTTCTGGTACCCATGCACGATTGTCGAGGCGTCGAACGACGACCGCATCGCGCGCGAGGAGGTCTTCGGCCCGGTCGCGGTGGTGATCCCGTTCGAGGACGAGGCCGACGCGATCCGCATCGCGAACGACACGCCGTACGGCCTCTCGGGATCGATCTGGACGAAGGACGGCGCCCGCGCGTTACGCGTCGCGCGCGCGGTCGAGGCGGGCGTGCTCTCGGTGAACGCCAACACGTCGGTTCGCGTCCAGACGCCGTTCGGCGGCTTCAAGCAGTCGGGGTTCGGCCGCGAGCTCGGGATGCACGCGCTCGAGGGCTACTCCGAGGTCAAGAGCGTCTTCATCTCCACGGAGGAGTGAGAAATGGCTGGCAGGCTGGACGGGAAGGTGTGCGTCATCACCGGTGCGGGCGGCGGCATGGGACGGGAGGCGGCGATCGTCTTCACCGGCGAGGGCGCCAAGGTCTGCGTCGCCGATCTCGACGCCGCGCTCGCAGAGGAGACGGTGTCGTTGTGCTCGGGCGACGCCTTCGCGTTCGCCGTGAACGTCGCCGACGAGGACGGGGTGCGCACGATGTGCGCCGCGACCGCAGAGCGCTTCGGCGGCATCGACGTCCTCTACAACAACGCGGGCATCTCGCCGGGCGACGACGCTTCCGTCCTCGACACGAGCGTCGAGGCCTGGCAGCGCGTCCAGGACGTGAACACGAAGGGCGTCTTCCTCTGCTGCAAGCACGGCATCCCGTATCTGCTCGAGCGGGGAGGGGGATCGGTCATCAACGTCGCGTCGTTTGTCGCAATCCTCGGCGCCGCGACGTCGCAGATCTCGTACACGGCGTCGAAGGGCGCCGTTCTCGCGATGTCGAAGGAGCTCGGCGTGCAGTTCGCGCGACAGGGCATTCGGGTGAACGCGTTGTGCCCGGGGCCGGTGGAGACGCCACTCCTGCTTGCGATCTTCGGTGACGACCCGGCGGCGTTCGCGCGACGTCAGGTGCACTGGCCGACCGGCCGGCTGGGAAAGCCGCGCGAGATCGTCAACGCCGCACTCTTCCTCGCGAGCGACGAGTCGTCGTTCGTGAACGGAGCCGCGTTCGTGGTCGACGGCGGCCTGACGGCCGCGTACGTCACTCCTGAGTAGTCAGACCCCGACGACCTGGACGAGCCAGCGCCGGTCGCGCTCGCGGTCCAGCTCGAGGAAGAGCACGCGCTGCCACTGCCCGAGCGCGAGCTCGCCCTCGCGTACCGGGATCGACTCGCCGGCAGGCCCGAGGAGCATCGACATGCAGTGTGCGTGGCCGTTGCCGACCTCCATGTCCTCCTCGCACACGTTCTCCGTGCGGCGGTCCCAGTCGTCGTGCGCGTAGTAGTGCTCGCTGGGCACGAGTCGCTTGAGGAGGACGGCGAAGTCCTCGAGGAAGCCGCGCTCCCACTCGTTCACCCGCACCGAGCAGGTCGTGTGCGGAGAGTAGACCGAGCAGATGCCGTCGATGATCCCGCTCTGGCGCACGGCCTCCTGGACGTCCTCGGTGATGTCCGTGACGGTCAGGCCGCCGGCGGTTCGGAGCCTGTGCTCGAGCTGGAACGTCTTCACGGCGCCGACATTCTGTCAGCAGCGGAGTCCCTCGGCTCGCCGGAACCGTCGGTTACGCTGGACGGCGCGGGCCCGTAGCTCAGCTGGTTAGAGCAGCCGACTCATAATCGGTTGGTCCCTGGTTCGAGTCCAGGCGGGCCCACTAGGAACCATGCAGGATTGCGTCTCGCCGCAGGGGCGCAGTACATTTGTGCGCCACGATGGCTCGGAGCTGGCGATTTACGCTCGAAGCGTGACTTCGGCAACATCCAGGAGCGCCGTCTCCGAGTTGAGGAAAGCAGCTCCGCTACGGTTTCCACGATGAGCGAGTCGCTGGTCGTCACGATCGTTTACGAGCCCGGCGAGGACGACTGGGTGGTCGCCTCGATTCCCGAGGTTCCCGGCGCTCACAGCCAGGGGCGGACGCGCGAAGAAGCACGGGCGAACGTGATCGACGCCCTGCGCGGGATTTTGGAATTGCGTTTTGGGGGACACCCGGAGATCAGTGAAGGGACCGACAGCGAGCCGCTCGAACTTGTCATCGGCGCGTGAAGCGCCGAGATCTCGAGCGACACCTGCGTGCTCACGGAGCGCGACTTCTACGGGAGGGCGGCAATCACAGCTTCTGGGGCTTCGACGCCGAGCGCTCGACCGCTGTCCCGCGCCACCGCGAGATCGACTACCGGCTCGCGCGGAAGATCTGCGCCGACCTCGCCATCCCACCGCCGACTGGATTCCGGTGAGTTCCACAGCTGTCAGAAGCTCATTTGCCGAGGTGTTCGAGCCCAGGCGGGCCGATCGCGGCCGCGTCACCCGGCGGAACAGAATGCCGCGTCGTGGAGCTCCCGAACCGCCTCCTCGAGCTCGCCCGTCAGTGGGTACGTGTTGACGACGAGCACGAGCTGGCGCGACGCGTCTTTCGTGTTCCACGCGACCACGATCGTGCCCTGGACGTTTCCTGTATGGCCCCAGGCGGGACCGCACGGCGTCGGGAACGTCGCCAACCCGAGGCCGTACCGCAGCCGGCCGGCGGGCACGAGCGTCTCCATCTCCCGCAGAAGTCGGGGGCCGATCACCCGCCCTTGCAAGAGGGCAGAGTAGAAGGTCTGTACGTCCTGCGCAGTCGAGACGATCGCCCCCGCCGCCCAGGCCCACCAGGCGGGCTCGTCGCTTGTATCGGCCGGCGGCCCGGTCACCACGCCCTGATGCGACGGCGGCCGATGTCCGTGCACGTGCCGTCCGCGAATCTCACCGGACACGAAGCTCGTGCTGCGCAGGCCGAGCGGCTCGAAGAGACGCTCGCGCAGCAGGCGCTCCAGTGACGTTCGTCCGGCCTTCTCGGCTATCAGCCCGAGCACGAGGTAGTTCGTGCTCGAGTAGGCGAAGCTCCTCCCGGGAGGCGTTCGCTCGGGAGGATGCGTAACTGCGAGCGCGACGAGCTCTCGCGGCGTCCAGCGCCGTTCGCGGTCTTGGAACACGCGGGGATCCTCGATGTAGTCGAAGAGCCCGGCCGTGTGCGCCAGCAGCTGTCGCACCGTGATCGACTCCCCTCCCGGCACGAGGCTGGGGAGCCAGCGCTCGACCGTATCGTCGAGCCGGAGCGTGCCGTCCTCCACAAGTTGGAGCACGAGGGCTGCGACGAAGGTCTTCGTGACGCTGCCGATGCGAAATCGCTGGTCGCGACTCATCCGGAGCGATCGACTCGGATCGGCGAAACCGCGCGCCTGGCTCCGCACGTTTCCGTCCTCACGGACGACGACGAGCACTCCAGGCGCACCGGCGGCAACGACGCGGTCGAGGAGCGGACTCAGCTCACGCTCGTCACGACCGCAGCCGCCGAGAGTCGAGAGGGCGACGAGGGTTGCGGCTGCTGCCCACGCGGCGCGCACGAGCGGCGACTGTACTACGGGTCGAACCGGGGGTCCGGTCTCCATGTTCCAGCGTGACCGTCGCGCGTACTCCCATGGGTGCAACCGTGCGTGAGTTCGCCCGTGCCTGCTGATCGAAAGCGCGAGCCGATCCAGCCGGCTACTAACCAAGAGGGAGGATGGCTCGTCGGTGTAGAAGGCATGCGCGGGAT
>JBOHBA010000020.1:0-6710 GCA_050698095.1 Gaiellaceae bacterium | reverse complement strand
GATCGATACCACCGCGAGATCGGCGAGCTCGCCGCCGGCCTCGGTGTCGAGGTGATCGGGGTCGGAGAGCCGGCCAGGGCGTACGGCGGCGCAGTCTGGGTTGCCGACGCGGACGGCGCGCTCGAAGCTGCCACCACGATGCTGCGACCGAGCGACGCCGTCCTCGTGAAGGCCTCGCGCGCCGTCGGGCTCGAAGGCATCGCCGAAGGGATCGCGAACTTCGCTCGAGCATGCTTCCCGTCCTGATCGCAGGCCTGCTCGCGATGGTTTCCGCCGTCGTGATCGGACCGAAGTTCATCGAGTTGCTCCGCGCGAGGAAACTCGGCCAGCAGATTCGCGCCGAGGGCACGGCTGCGCACGTGGTCAAGCAGGGGACGCCGACGATGGGCGGTCTCCTCATCATTGCCTCGGCGGTACTCCCCTTTCTCGCGCTGTCCTAATACACAGCCGAGGCGCTGACCGTCCTCTTCATCGCGCTCGGGTGCGCGAGCATCGGTTTCGCCGACGACTACCTCAAGCTGAGGCGGCGGCACTCGCTCGGGCTTCCCGGCCGCTGGAAGATGGCACTGCTTCTTGCGGTGACCGTAGGCGCGGCCCTGCTGTTGCAGGAGACGCAGAGCTTCACGACCTCGATCTACGTGCCCGTCGTGAGCTGGGATCTCGACCTCGGCGTTCTCTTCTACCCGTTCTTGTTCCTCGTCATCGCGGGGACCGTGAACGGCGCGAACCTCACGGACGGCATCGACGGTCTTGCCGCCGGTACGGCGACGATCATGCTCCTGACGTTTCTGGCGGTCGCGGGGATCGCCTGGATCCGCTCCGGTGTGCCTGGCGATCGCAGCGAGGTCTACCTCGACATCGCCACTCTCGCTGCCGCCTTGATCGGGGGCACGATCGGCTTCCTCTGGTACAACGCCTTTCCCGCCGAGGTGTTCATGGGCGACACGGGCTCGATGGCACTTGGAGGGGCGATCGCAGGGTTCGCGATCGTCACCGGGACCGAGATCCTGCTGCCGCTCATCGCGGGGATCTTCGTGATCGAGGTGCTGTCGCTGATCATCCAGGTGGTCAGCTTCAAGCGGACGGGGCGGCGCGTGTTCCTCATGGCGCCCATCCACCACCACTTCGAGATGAAGTCGTGGTCGGAGACGAAGGTCATGGTGCGGTTCTGGATCGTCTGCGCCATCCTCTGCGCCTCTGGCTTCGCGCTCTTCTACGGCGATTTCCTCCACTTCGTCGAGCCTTGAGGGCGAATCAGCTCTCCGGCAGCCGCGTCCTCGTCGTCGGGCTCGCTCGCGCGGGCACCGCGGCCGCCGAGGCGCTGCTCCTCCAGGGCGCGAGCGTCGTTGGATTCGACGTGAACGAAGGCGTGGATGTGGGAAGGCTCCGCGAGCAGGCCGTCGAAATCCATCTCGGAGACGAGGAGGACATGCTGCTACAGGGGATCGACCTGGTCGTGAAGAGCCCCGGGGTCCGGGGCGACACAACGCTGATCGCGAGTGCTCGCGCTCGCGGCGTCCCGGTCTGGGACGAGCTCGAGCTCGGCGCACGACTGCTCTCGAACCCGATCCTCGCTGTGACGGGCACCAACGGGAAGACGACGACGACCGCCCTTCTCGGTGCGATGCTCCGGGAAGGCGGGAATCAGGTCGAGGTTGCGGGGAACATCGGACGAGCGCTGAGCTCTCTCGTCGGGAAGGTCGAGCCGGACGTTTGGATCGTCTGCGAGGTGGGCGTGTTCCAGCTCGACGACATGGAGGTCTTTCACCCGCGGGTCGGCGTGCTCCTGAACCTCGAGCCGGACCATCTCGATCGTTACGGCGAGTTCGCGCCCTACGCGGCGACGAAGCTCCGCATGTTCGAGCTCCAGACGGAGCACGACGTCGCGGTCGTGCCGCGGGGGTTCGGCCCGGTGCCGGGCGCAGGGCGTGTGCTCGAGTTCTCCGCCGACGATCCACTTCCCGCGGAGCCGGCGATTCCGGGCGTCCACAACCGCGAGAACGCCGCCGCAGCGACGCTGGCCGCTCGAGCTGTGGGTGTGCCCGACGACGCGATCGCGGGCGCGCTGCGGACGTTCCCGGGGGTCGAACATCGCATCGAGGACATCGCGTCGGTTGGCGGCGTTCGGTACGTGAACGACTCGAAGGCCACCAATGTCGCGGCCGCGCTTCGCGCAATAGCCGCTCTTCGCGAGTCGACCCTTCACGTCATCCTCGGCGGGCGGGGGAAGAACGAGAGCTACGAGCCGCTCGCAGCTGCGCTTCGCTCGGGCGACCGCGCCTACCTCATCGGCGAGGCGACGGCGGAGATCGCATACGCGCTCGCGGCCGCGGGTGTTCCGTTGGTGCGCTGCGATCGGCTCGACCGCGCTGTGAGCGAAGCGGCAGTAGAAGCGTCGCCCGGCGACGTCGTTCTCCTTTCGCCGGCATGCGCGAGCTTCGACCAGTTCCGTGACTTCGAGGCTCGCGGCGACGAGTTCCGCCGCCTCGTCAAGGAGCTCTCGTGAGGCGAGACGGGCATTTCGACCAGCGGCTGCTCGCGTTCGTCACCCTCGGACTCGTCGCGTTCGGACTGGTGATGGTCTACAGCGCGACCTCGGCGTCGGCGGCTCTCGGGGACGGCGATCCGATGAGCTTCCTCAAGCGCCAGGCCGTCTACGCGCTGCTCGGCGTGCTCCTGATGGTGACGGCTGCTCGATTCGACTACCACCGGTTGCGCTACCTCGCGCCGCCGCTCCTGCTCGTTGCGCTGGGCCTCTGTGTCGCGGTGCTCGCGCTCGGCCCGGAGATCAACGGCGCCCGTCGCTGGTTCCTGCTCGGGCCGGCCAGCTTCCAGCCCTCCGAGCTCGCGAAGCTCGCGCTCTGCCTCTTCGCGGCGGTGTATCTCGCGCGTCGCCGTGCGCCGCGGACGCTCGGCGAGCTCGTCAAGCCGCTGGGGCTGCTCACGGCGATCTTCTGCGGTCTCATCCTGCTCGAGCCTGACCTCGGAACGACGATCTCCCTCTGCGGGATGATGCTGGCCGTCTTCCTGGTCGCCGGCGTGCCCGTCCGGCTGCTCGTTGCCGCGGCGCTCCTGGCCACAGCGGTCGGCATGCTCGCGATCTGGGTCGAGCCCTATCGCCGTGCCCGCGTCTTCAGCTTCCTCGATCCGTGGAGCGACGCCCAGGGATCAGGCTTTCAGATCGTGCAGGCGATGATCGGCATCGGGTCCGGAGGGTTCACGGGCGCCGGCCTGGGCGAGGGGGTAGGGAAGATCTCGTATCTCCCGGAGGCGCACACCGACATGATCTTCGCCGTCATCGGGGAGGAGCTCGGTCTCGTCGGCTCGGTGCTCGTCATCGGCGCATTCGCGGCGTTCGCGGTGGCGGGCTTCCGGATCGCTTTGCGCTGTCGCGACCCGTTCGGAAAGCTGCTCGCAGCCGGTCTCACAGCGCTCATCTGCGGACAGGCCGCGATCAACCTCGCCGCCGTTCTCGGGATCGCGCCGCTCACGGGGATTCCGCTGCCCTTCGTCTCCTACGGCGGGTCGAGTCTAGTCGTGTTCCTCGCCGGGGTCGGGATTCTCCTTAACATCGCCGTGAATGGAACGGTCGTCCAAGCTCGTGTGCCTGATCGCGGCCGGGGGAACGGCAGGTCACGTTCGGCCGGCTCTCGCGGTCGCCGAAGCGCTGCGCGAGCGCGGAGTGGCGGTGACGTTCGCCGGGTCGCGCGGCCGCGTCGAGTCGCGGCTGGTTCCTGACGCGGGCTTCGAGCTCGACACGTTCTCCGTCTCGGGTTTCCCGCGGAAAGTAGGTCTCGGGCTCGCTCGCGCCCTCTTCGATGCCGTGCGCGCGCCGTTCGCGTGCAGCCGCATCCTCGAGCGGCGCGGTCCCGATGTCGTTCTCGGCGCGGGGGGCTATGTCGCCGGGCCGATGGTGCTCGCAGCGCGCCTCCGCGGGATTCCGGCGGCGCTCACGGAGGCCGACGCGCACCTCGGCCTCGCCAACCGGCTCGCCGCGCCGTTCGCGCGCAAGGTGTTCCTCTCGTATGCGATCTCCGGGCGCAACGGCGAGAAGTACGTCGTCACCGGGAGGCCGATTCCGGCGGCCCATCTCGACGCCGATCGCGCTGCGGGCAGAGTCCGCTTCGGGCTCCCGGCGAACGGGCCGGTTCTCGCCGTGTTCGGCGGGCTCGCAGGAGCTCAGGCGTTGAACGCGTTCGCGGTCGACGCGTTCGCGGAGAGCGAGTTTGCGGTGCTGCACGTGTCCGGCGAGCGAGACTACGAGGCGCTGCGCGGAAGGGTGAAGCGGGCGCACTACGTGCTCGTCCCGACAACGGACCACTTCGGCGAGGCGCTCGCCGTCGCGGACCTCGCGATATCGAGGGCCGGGGGCACGGTGTGGGAGCTCGCCGCGGCGGGAACGCCGTCGATCCTCGTGCCGTATCCGTACGCGACCTCGGATCATCAGACCCTCAACGCGCGTCACTTCGAGGTCGGCGGCGGCGCGGTCACCCTCGACCAGAACGAGCTGTCGCGCGCGCCCCAGCTCGTCACCGAGCTTCTCGGCGACGCCGAACGCCTCGGCCGGATGAGCGAGGCGATGCGAATGCTCGCGCGCCCGCACGCCGCCGAGGAGATCGCTGACGAGCTCGTTCGGCTCGCTGCGCGAGCGAGAGCGGAGCGGTAATGGCGCCAAGCAACGGACTGTTACTCGGGAAGAGGGCGATGCCATGAGCGGGCAATCGTCGGAGCCGCTCGCCGGTCGTTCGCTCTACTTCGTGGGGATCGGCGGCGCCGGCCTGTCCGCATACGCCAACTTCTCGCAAGCGTGGGGCGCCGAGGTGCGCGGCTGGGACGCGCGCGAGACGATCTTCCTGGACGCGCTGAACGACATCGAGGTCGATCTGGGCGGTGAGCCGAGACCCCCTGCCGGCTACGAGATCGTCGTGTCGGCGGCGCACACGGGCCGGATCGCGGGACGCTCGCGCGCGGACTTTCTCGCAGAGCTCGTCGCGCTGCGGCCCTCGATCGTGATCGGCGGCGCGCATGGGAAGACCACGACCGCGGCAATGGTCGCGTTCGTCCTGCGAGAGCTCGGCGAGGATCCCTCGTGGATCCTCGGCGGTGTCGTGCCGCAGTTGGGGGGAAACGCAGGCACGGGCACGGGGTGGCTCGTGGTCGAAGGAGACGAATCCGATCGCTCGATCGCGTTGCTTCGCCCGACGATCGCCGCGGTGACGAACATCGAGCTGGATCACCACGCGACGTACGCCTCCGCGGCCGAGTTGACCGCCTTCTTCGACGCTTGGCTGGCGAGCGTGCCGCTCGTCGTGCGCGGCTGGAAGCTCGATCCGGTCGACCTCGAGCTTGCCGTGCCAGGGCAGCACAACCGCAGGAACGCCGCGACGGCACTTGCCGTCCTCGAGTTTGCCGGCGTGCCGCGCGGGGATGCCGAGCGCGCGATCGTGGCGTTTGCCGGCGTCGCGCGCAGGTTCGAGCTCGTCGGCGAGCGCGGGGGCGTTCGCGTGATCGACGACTACGCCCACAATCCCACCGAGATCGAGGCGACGCTCTCGACAGCCCGCGAGTTGACCGACCGGCGTCTGATCGCGGTCTACCAGCCACACGTCTACGAACGGACGCGACAGCTCTCGCGGGAGCTCGGGCGAGCGCTCTCTCTCGCCGATGCGGCAGTGGTCACCGATGTGATCGACGGTCGCGATCAGCCGATCCCCGGCGTCACAGGCAGGCTCGTTCTCGACAACGTCGATCCGCACGTGCGCCGCGGGTGGGCGCCGACGCTCGAGGACGCGAGCTCGCTCGCTCTCGCCTGGGCGAGTCCGGGCGACGTAGTGGTCACACTCGGCGTCGGGGAGCCGTGGCGAGTCGCGCACGCGATCGTCGGAGGGTTGCCCTCGCCGTGACGTCGATCGAGCACGGAGTCCCGCTCGCACGCCTCACCACGATCGGAACCGGCGGGCCCGCGCGCGCCCTGGCGCGGCCGCGGTCGCTTCCCGAGCTGACCGCTGCGCTGCGTTTCGCCGCGAGCGAAGGTCTCGAGATCCTCGTCGTCGGGCTCGGCTCCAACATGCTCGCGGCCGACGAGGGTATCGAGGCGCTCGTGGTGCGGCTCGAAGGGGAGCTGGCTGCGGTGAAGGCGTCGGAGCGGCAGCTGGTCGCAGGCGGAGGCGCGACGAACGCGGTCTGCCTGCACCGAGCGCGTGCAGCGGGTCTCGGAGGCTTCGAGTTCGCCTGCGCGATTCCCGGCACGGCCGGCGGCGGCGTGCGGATGAACGCCGGCGCATATGGACGCGACTGGTCGGACATCCTCCTCCGTGCTCTCGTCGCCACGGCCGACGGGGAGGAGTGGCTGTCGAGAGCGGATCTCGGCCTCGAGTACCGACGCTCGTCGCTCCGGTCCGGCCAGGTGGTGGCGCAGGTCGAATACCGCCTGGAGCCGCACCCGCCGGAGGAGATCAAGAACGACGTCGCCGAGCTCGTCGCGCGCCGGAAGGCGACCCAGCCGACGAACAAGCGCACATTCGGAAGCGTGTTCAAGAACCCGCCGGGCGAGGTCGGCGCGGGGCAGATGCTCGAGCTCTGCGGTCTCAAGGGCCATCGGATCGGCGGCGCAGTCGTCTCGCCGAAGCACGCGAACTTCATCGAGAACGCGGGTGGCGCGACGAGCGCCGACTGCGTCGCGCTGATGGTCGAGGCGCGACGGCGCGCCC
>JBOHBA010000019.1:0-3419 GCA_050698095.1 Gaiellaceae bacterium | reverse complement strand
ACTGAGTTCATCCTATGACGCTGTCAGTAGAGCGGGTCGACTACATCCGCGTACCGGTCAGGGACATCGAGAAGGCCAAGCACTTCTACGGCGAGGTTCTCGGCCTGCCGCAGAACCCGAACTCGCCGGGCGACGACTGGATCGAGTACGAGGTCGGCAACGTCACCCTCGCGGTGATGACGCCGCACACGCACGACTACGAGTTCGCACCGCTGCCGCCCGGAACGATCGCGCTCCGCGTGCCCGATGTGGCGGCCGCCAAGGCGAAGCTCGAGGCGGCCGGCGTCCAGGTCAACGAGATGTGGGACTCGGGCGTCTGCCACGGTGCAGGATTCGGCGATCCCGACGGCAACCGGATCGTTCTCCACCACCGCTACGCGCCGTACCCCGACGGGACGATGCCCTGATGGCGAGAGCTGAGCTCCTCGAGCGCTATCACGCGCTCCCCCTTCCCACCACGAAGGACGAGCACTGGCGTTTTACGGACCTGAAGGGGTTCGACCCGGACTCGTGGACCGCGAACGGGGTTGGCGAGATCTCGGCAGCGCCATCGATGCTGGAGCTCGACGTTGCCGGCAGTGTCCGCGTCGGCGAGGCGGGGATGGAGATCGAACGAGCTCCGGAGGGGATTCGGTTCGAGCCGCTCTCGTCCGACGACGAGCTTCTCTACACGCTCGTCGGCTGGGAGGAGGAGAAGTTTGCGGCGCACAACGCGGCGATGTGGCAGCACGGCCTGCTCGTTCGCGTACCGCGCAATGCCGTTCTCGAGAAGCCGCTGCACGTTCGCGTCGCCAACTCCGTCGAGGGCGGTTCGCTCTTCTGGCGCCTGCTGGTCGTGGCGGAGCCCGGGAGTCGCTTCACGTTGATCGAGGAGTATTCGTCCGCGACACCCGAGCTGCGCGGGTACTCGAACGCGGCGGTCGAGGTGTTCGTCGAGCAGGGAGCGAAGGTCGAGTACGTCTCGGTGCAGAATCTCTCGCGCGAGACGTGGCACTTCGCGTCGCACCACGCGCGCGTCGATCGGGACGCCGAGCTCGACTGGGTGGCGGGCGGCTTCGGCTCCGCGAAGGGCAAGGTGCGGATCCAAAACGACCTGGCAGGGCCCGGCGCAACCTCCCGCGTGACGGGCGCGTACTTCGCCGACGGGACGCAGCACCTCGACTACGACACGTTCCAGGAGCACATCGCGCCGTCGACGACCTCGGACTTCGCCTTCAAGGGAGCTCTCCGCGATACGGCCCGCGCCGTCTGGCGCGGGATGATCCGCGTCGAGGAGGGCGCGCAGAAGACGAACGCCTACCAGGAGAACCGCAACCTCCTGCTTTCGAAGACCGCCCACGCAGACTCGATCCCTGGCCTCGAGATCATGGCGAACGACGTTCGCTGCACTCACGGAGCGACGCTCGGACAGGTCGATCGCGAGCAGCTCTTCTATTTGATGGCGCGCGGGCTCTCGCGCTCCGAGGCCGAGCGGCTCATCGTGCGCGGGTTCTTCCAGGACGTGCTCGACCGAGTCGAGCTCGAGCCCGTCCGCGATGCGTTCGCGGCTGCGCTGGAAGCCCGAATCCCGCAGGCGTCGAACGTCTGAGGCTCGATCCGCTTGGGCTACGCCGCGCTCGGCTCGGCGTTCGACACCGGGTCCCACGCGTTCTCGGCACGGACGGCGCAGAAGGCTTCGACGACCTCGGGATCGAACTGGGTTCCAGCACAACGGCGGATCTCTTCGAGGGCGGCCTCGGGGCTCAGTCGGTCACCGTATGGGCGTTCCGTGGTCATGGCGTCGTAGGCATCGCAGAGTGCGATGATCCGCGCTGCGAGCGGAATGTCTTCGCCCGCGAGCTGATCAGGATATCCGCGGCCGTCGTGGCGCTCATGACTCGAGCGGATCACGTGGGCAACGTGTGCCAGGGCAGGTGCGGCCGAGACGATCCGCTCCCCGACCAGGGTGTGTTGACGGACGAGCTCCCATTCGTCGTCGGAGAGCGGGCCGGGCTTGTTGAGGACGGCGTCGGGTACGGCGACCTTGCCGATGTCGTGGAGCGACGCCGCCTGCCGCAGCTCTGTCAGCTGAGCGCCCGACATTCCGAGCCTGGGCCCGACGGCCACGCAGAGCTTGGTTACGGCATCCAGGTGAGCTCGGAGCGTCGCTGAGCGTTCGTCGAGGACGGTGAGCAGGGTGCGAGTGATCTGATCCTGAGCTGCGGAGTCACGGCTCGAGCTCTTCCGCGCATACATGCGTCGGTCCGCCTCGCCCAGCGCCTCGGCGGAGGAGCTCGCTTCGTCGGGAAGTAGCACCGAGCCGTGCGAGGCTGTGACGTTAAATCCGTCGCCGCGCTCTGTGAGCGCTGCCACCGCCGCCTCGGCGAGTTTCGAGGCGCCTTCAGGCCCGACTGGAGCAAGCACGCAGAACTCGTCGCCTCCCATCCTGTACGCATGACCGCGACCGTCGACCGTCTGGTCGAGACGTTGCGCAAGGAGCCTGAGCAGCGCGTCGCCGGCGGGATGCCCGAAGGTGTCGTTGTAGGCCTTGAACCCGTCGAGGTCGAACAGGAGCAGTTGCACCGTGCTCGGTGTTGGTCCCTGAAACAACTCGTCGAGGTCCGCGAGCAGCTTGCGTCGGTTGTTGAGACCGGTCAGCTCGTCCTGAAGCGCTTGGCGAGCCAGCCTCTCGCGGGCCGTCTTGCGTTCCGTGACGTCCTGGGCCTGCCCGATCGCGTAGAGCGGCTTGCCGGAGCCGTCGCGTACCAGCGAGACGTGAACCAGGCACCAGATGACGCTGCCGTCCGCGCGCAGGTAGCGCTTCTCCAGGTCGTAGTTGGGCACGTCGCCCGCGAGCATGCGCGAGAACTCCGCGCCGCTCTCGTCGACGTCGTCGGGATGCGTGATGTCCCGGAACGTCATGCGCGAGAGCTCCTCCTCCGTGTAGTCCAGGAGATCGGCCATGGCGCGATTCACCTGCAGGAAGGTGCCCGCGTTCTCCGGGAGGATGCTCGCCAACCCCATACCCATCGGCGCCTCCTCGAATGCGCCCTTGAAGCGCTGCTCGCTCTCGTGTGCCTGCCGGTATGCCTCTCTCGTCTCGGCGCGAACCTCCTCGTTCAACCGCCACGCCCCGACGGCGGCGATGGCCGCGGCGCCGACGAAGCCCGCGTGGATCGCGGCCCACTTCCAGGGATGCGCGATCGCGTCGGGATGGTTGTAGACGGAGGCCGGGTCGATTGCGCCGAGGAGACCATGGTGAAGTCCGGTATATGCGGCAGCGAGAAGCAGCGGGATCCAGTCCTCGTACAGCGTGATGAGAACGATCACGACGAAGAAATGGAAGTGCGCTTCGATGTAGCCGCTCGAGAGGTGCACGAGGACCGCCGAAGCGGTGACGAGCCCGAACGACACCAATGCGGACGCGAGGCGGGGCCTCG
>JBOHBA010000018.1:0-4491 GCA_050698095.1 Gaiellaceae bacterium | reverse complement strand
GGTTAGGGGTGCTTGCGGGGAGGGCATGCACCAAGCAGCGGTGGTGGATCGGTCGGCGTGCAGGCTCGTAGCCTGGATGCCGACCGAGACGGCGGCGATGCGCCGTGTGCAGGGCCCCATCCGCGGGTGCGCCTGACCCGCATCAAGCCTCTAGGCTTGTCCGCGTGACGCTGGACCTCGTAACGGCAGGGGAATCGCACGGGCCGGCGCTCGTCGCGATCGTGACGGGACTTCCCGCGGGTCTGCGGCTCGACCGCGACGCGATCGACTTCGATCTCAGGCGGCGGCAGGAGGGATATGGCCGGAGCCCGCGACAGAAGCTCGAACAGGACCGCGTCGAGGTGCTGACGGGGCTTCGCCATGGGCTGACGCTCGGGACGCCGCTCGCGCTGGTCGTCTCGAACCGCGATCACGCGAACTGGGCATGGGGGATGAACCCGTGGCCGCCCGAGGGAGAGCCGAAGGGAAAAGGAACCTCCCCCGTGACGCTTCCGCGGCCAGGGCACGCGGACCTCGCGGGCGTGCGCAAGTTCGGGCATCAAGACGTCCGCAACGCCCTCGAGCGCGCGAGCGCGAGGCAGACCGCCGTGCACGTCGCGGCGGGGGCGGTCGCCAAGTCGCTGCTTCGCGAGATCGGCGTCTCCGTGGCGGGAGCCGTGGCGGAGATCGGCGGTGCCGTGACGGTGACGGGCTGGAAGCAGGCGACAGACGAGGCGCGCGCCGATCGTGACACACTCGGCGGCGTGGTCGAGGTGCGCGCGGATGGCGTGCCTCCAGGGCTCGGCTCGTACGCGACGAAGAGCGACCGGCTCGACGCGCGTCTCGCGGCCGCGGTGATGGGGTTCCAGGCGGTCAAGGGCGTCGAGATCGGCGCGGGGTTCGCGCTCGCCCGCAAGCGCGGCTCCGAGGCACACGACGAGATCGAGCCCGATCTCCTGCGTGCGACGAACCGCGCAGGCGGGATCGAAGGGGGGATCACGAACGGTGAGCCCGTTGTCGTACGCACGGCGATGAAGCCGCTGCCGACGCTCATGCGCCCTCTCCGGTCGGTCGACCTGGAGACCGGAGAGCCCGGAGAGGCGCTCGTCGAGCGAAGCGACGTCCAGGCCGTGGAGGCACTCGCGGTCGTCGCGGAGGCGGCGGTTGCCTGGGAGCTCGCCTGCGCGGCGAAGGAGAAGTTCGGCGGTGACGCCCTGATCGACTTCGTCGCGGCGCACGCGGCGTATCTGGAGCGAATCCGCTGGCCGCGCGAGCACTGAACGCGCTCGAGCGACACCTCGTGCTCGTCGGCTTCATGGGCGCGGGAAAGTCGACGCTCGGCCCTGTACTCGCGGAGCGGCTCGGGCGTCCGTTCGTCTCGATCGACTCGGTTGTCGAAGCGCGCGAGGGCTCGAGCATCGCGGAGCTCTTCGCGGCGCGCGGCGAGGCGGCGTTTCGCGAGCTCGAGGAGCGAGCTGCTCTCGAGCTCCTCGCGCAGCGCTCGCTGTCGGTGATCGAGCTCGGCGGTGGTGGCCTCGGCTCGGCGGCGACGCGCTCGGCGCTCGACGAGCACGCGTTCACGCTTCACCTGGAGACGACACCCGAGGAGGCGTGGGCTCGGGTCGAGGCGAGCGGCCGACCGCTCGCGCGGGATCGCGTCGAGTTCCAGGTGCTCTTCGAGGCGCGCCGCGAGCTGTACGAAGCCGCGGACGGGAGCGCCCGCGATCTCGACGGTGCCGTTCTCGCCGCAGCCGGGGTTCATGTCTCGGAAGGAGCGCTCGAGCGCCTCGACGAGCTCGCGCCCGGCTCGGAAGCCGTGGAGGTCATCGCCGACGAGCAGGTCGACGCGCTCTACGGCGAACGCGTACGCGGAGCACTCGGCCCGCGCGTGTCGGGATCTCATGTCGTCCCGGCAGGCGAGAGCGCGAAGAGCGCGGCGGAGGCCGAGAAGCTGTGGTCGGCGCTGCGGATCGGGCGAAGCGGGGCGATCGTCGCGCTCGGAGGCGGCTGCACCCTCGACGTCGCGGGGTTCGTGGCTGCGACCTACCTTCGCGGCGTTCCCTGGATCTCGATACCCACGACGCTTCTCGCTCAGGTCGATGCCGGCATCGGCGGGAAGACGGCGATCGATCTCCCGGAGGGGAAGAACCTCGTCGGCGCGTTCCACTGGCCGGCTCGTACCGTCGTCGACCCGAGTGTCCTCGCGACGCTCCCGCAGACCGAGCTCGAGAACGGCCGCGCCGAGGTCGTGAAGACCGGCCTGCTCGCCGGCGAGCCGCTCTGGGAGCTCGAGACCTCCGAGCAGGTTCGTCGCTGCGCGGCGTTCAAGTCGGGAGTCTGTCTTCGCGATCCACATGATCGCGGAGACAGGGCGCAGCTCAACCTCGGCCACACCTTTGCGCATGCGCTGGAGGCGGCCGCCGGATACTCGATGGCGCATGGACACGCGGTCGCGCTCGGGCTGCTCGCGGCGCTGCGGGTCTCGGGTCTCGAGGACGACGCGCGCCTGGTCGAGGAGCTCCTGCGCCCGCCGCTCGCTCGGGTGGACCGGGACGAGGTCTGGGCCGCGCTTGCGCGCGACAAGAAAGCGGACGGGGGGCGACCGGCACTCGTGCTCCTCGAGGCTCCGGGCAAGCCGCGCATCGGCGTCGAGGTCGAGCCGGAGGTCGTTCGCAGCGCCCTCGACGCCCTGATCGCGTAGGTTCCGACGCGTGCGCATCCTGGTCTTGAACGGCGTCAACCTCGACGTGCTCGGGCGCCGTGATCCCGCGCTCTACGGCGGCCTCGGGATCTCCGAGCTGGAGACGCGCCTATACCAGTGGGCGCTCCAGCTCGACTGCACGGTTCGCTGCCGGCAGACGAACCACGAGGGCGAGTTCATCGACTGGTGCCACGAGGCGTACGACTGGGCCGACGGAGTGATCGTCAACCCCGGCGCCTGGTCGCACTACTCGTGGGCGATCAGGGATGCGATCGAGTTGTTCACGGTGCCCGTCGTCGAAGTCCACCTTTCGAACATCCTCGAGCGTGAGGAGTGGAGGCGCTTCTCGGTGCTCGAGGGCTCGGTGACGGCACGCGTCATCGGCAAGGGGCCCGACGGCTACCGGGAGGCGCTCGAGCTTCTGGTCGAGACGAGAGAGAGCGGAAAGTGACGCGGGTCGAGCGGCTCGCGGCACTCCTCGACGAGCCCCTCCTCGTCGCCGGGCCTCCGTACGTGCTCGGCGGGCAGGCGAACGTCCGCTACCTCACGGGTCTGCAGAGCTCGAATGCGGCCGTGCTCGTGGAACCGGACGCGCGCGCGACACTCTTCACCGACTTCCGCTACGCGCCTCGCGCGCGTGCGGTTTCCGGTGTCGAATTCGTCGAGGTCGCGCGGAATCTCCTTGCGGCGATAGGCGAGCATCTGAGCGGCCGGCGCGTGGCGTTCGAGGAGGCGCATCTTCCCTATGCCGCGTGGAAGACGCTCACCGACGCAGGTGTCGAGATGGTGCCGTCGCAGGGCCTGGTCGAGTCGCTGCGGGCGGTGAAGGACGAATCGGAGATCGCGACGATGCGACGTGCGGGCGCGCTCTCCGACGAGGTCTTCGCAGCGCTTGCCGAGGAGCGCTTCACCGGGCGCACGGAGCGCGAGCTCGCCTGGTGGGTCGAGCGGAGCTTCCGCGAAGGGGGTGCCGAGGGCGTGTCCTTCGAAGCTGTTGTCGCCGCGGGGGCGACGGCATCGTCACCCCATGCCGTACCGGGCGACGGGCCGATCGAGGCCGGGGTGCTCGTCACGATCGACGCGGGCTGCGTCGTCGACGGCTACTGCTCCGACTGCACCCGGACGTTCGCGGTGGGGGAGGTTCCGCAACGCCTCGCCGATCTGCACGCGCTCTGCTTGAAGGCTCAGCTCGCAGGTCTCGAAGCTGTCGGCCCGGGAGTGCACGGACGCGACGCGAATGCGGCTTCCCGCGTGGCGATTGACGCTGCGGGTCTCGGCTGGGCGTACGGCCACGGCATGGGCCACGGCGTCGGGCTGCAGATTCACGAGGCGCCGACGCTCCGCGCGGAGTCGACGGATGTCCTCGCGCCCGGCAATGTCGTGTCGGTCGAGCCGGGGATCTATCTCCCCGACGACGCGGGCGTGCGCATCGAGGATCTCGTCCTCGTAACGGATGACGGCCGCGAGCGGTTGACACAGTTCACGAAGGAGATGATCGCGGTCGCGTAGGGGGCGAGACATATCTCGCCCCCTACAATGCCGCGCGTGGCCGAGACGGTCTCCACCAACCAGTTTCGAAACGGTATGCACATCGAGCTCGACGGTTCCGTGTGGCGCATCGTCGAGTTCCAACACGTGAAGCCTGGGAAGGGTGGCGCATTCGTGCGCACGAAGCTGAAAGCGCTCGACTCGGGCGCCGTCGTCGACCGGACCTTCCGCGCCGGGGAGAAGTTCGCTCGCGTCCACACCGAGGTGAGGAATGTCCAGTTCATGTACGACGACGGCTCCGAGGCGCACTTCATGGACGAGGA
>JBOHBA010000017.1:0-2449 GCA_050698095.1 Gaiellaceae bacterium | reverse complement strand
GCTGGGAGCTTCGCGACGACTACGCGCGCTCGCCCGAGCTGCCGGGCGTCGCCGTGCCCGAGGCGGCGTTCGCCGGCGTGATCGGCGTCGCGCCGTCGCACGCCTTGATGGAGGAGATTCGGCTGCGGGAGCAGGCGCTCGCGAACGCGGGTGCCCCGGTTGCGGACACGGCACCGGAGAGTGCCCTTCCTCCCGAGGCATCCTCGGGACTCCGGACGATCCCGCCTCGCGAGATCGGCGGCAACATCGACATCCGCCAGCTCGTCGCAGGCTCGCGGCTCTTCCTGCCGGTGCACGTGCCGGGCGCGCTCTTCTCGATCGGGGACCTCCACTTCGCGCAAGGTGACGGTGAAGTCTGCGGCACCGGGATCGAAGTCGCCGGCGCCGCGACGGTGCGCTTCCGCGTGTGGAAGGAACGTGAGCTCGCCTGGCGCCAGCGCTTCCCGCGGTACGAGGCGCCTCCGGAGAGACCGCGTGGCCCTTCGTTGGCAACGACCGGCATCGCCCTCGACGTGCCCATGGACATCGGTGCTGCGGCCCGCGAGGCATTGCTCGAGATGATCGGATACCTGGAAGCCACCTATCGCTTCGAGCGCGCAGCCGCCTACGCGCTCTGCTCCGTAGCCGTCGATCTGCGCATCTCCGAAGCCGTCGACGTTCCCTACCCGCTCGTGTCGGCGCTCCTCCCGCTCGACATCTTCGAGTAGCCCAGCATCTAGCCTCGAAGCGGCACCGCGTACGAGGGCATCGGAGCGCCGGTTGCTCCGCGTAGCTTGAGCGGGAAGCCGAGGAACGCGAACTCGTACTGCTTCTCCGCCGCGATCTCCTCCATGTTGACGACCTCGATGATCTGAGCGCCCGCCGTCGCGAACATGTACGCGTGCACGGGCAGGAAGGCGTCCGGCTCGTCCCAGGGCATGACCTCGAGACCGATCGAGTCGCCCGCGATGCACATTGCGCCAGCCTCCTCGCACAACCATTTGGCGGAGCCGAGCGTGATGCCCGGTGGCTTGAGCAGGTAGCCGTCGAAGTCCGGCCAGACCGTCATTCGGCCCGTGCGCACCAGGACGACGTCCTTCGTGCGTAGCTCGACACCCTGCTTGGCGACGCAATCCTGGAGATCCTGCGGCGTGATCCCGTAGCCCTCCTCGAGGCAGTCGACGCCGTGCATGCCGGCGACGTCGAGCAGGACGCCGCGCGCGATGATCGGCGGGTACTTCTCGAGGCCGCCCTTGTTCCAGATCCGGCTGCCGAGATCCTTGTCCGCCGTCCACCCGTTCCAGAACATCCCGTGATGGCCCAGATGGTTGAGCGTGTCGACGTGCGTGCCGCAATGCGTGTACATGTGGATCGAGTCGCCGCAGTACGAGTACCGCTCGTGCGCGGACGGACCGACCCCGGAGAGGTTGTCATTCACCGACCCCTGCGGTGTGTGGGTCATCCAGATGCCGTACGGAGGGTCGCCCGCCGCCACCCACGACGGCATGCCGATGAAGTACTCGACGTTGAGGTCGAATACGTGACTGCCGTCGAGGTGTTCGAGGATCGCCCGGTTCGTCTCCGGCGTGATCCAGTTCAGCCGGCCGATCTCGTCGTCCGGCCCCCACGGAGACTTCGAGACTTTCAGGCCGTCCTGCTCGAAGACAGCCTCGAAGGTGAGATGCTCTCCCACGGTTGCCATCCGCTCCTCCTCTCGGTTTGGAGGCGAGTCTAATAGCCTCCTTGCCCATGCGGAGGATCCGCCTCTACTACGACGTGGTCTGCCCGTACTCGTACATGGAGTCCCATGCCGTCGAGGCCGCGGAGGATGCCGGTGAGGTCGAGGTCGAGTGGCTGCCGTTCGAGCTACGGCCGGCGCCGGCGCGGCTGCTCGAGGTGCGGGGCGACCACCTGCGCACCGACTGGACGCAGAATGTGTACCGCCGCGCGCTCGAGCGCGGCATCGAGATCCACCTGCCGCGTTACCAGCCTCGCTCGACCCTTCCGCTCGCCGCCTGTCTCTGGGCGGGCGAGCAAGGCCGGCTGCGCGCGTTCAAGCACGCGCTCTACGAGGCGTTCTTCTGCGAAGGCCACGACATCGCGACCGATGTCGAGATCGCGCGGGCGGCCGAGCGGTGCCAGCTCGATCCGGGCGAGGCTGTCGCCGCGGCCTACGCTGCGGACCGACTCGAGCGACTGCGTGAGATCCGTGGCGTCGCGGAGGCCGCAGGAGTCCGCGGTGTCCCCTCGCTGCTCACGTCCGAAGGCGAGTCGCACTGGGGTATGGGCGGCCTGGAGCGGCTGCTGGCGGGTCAGCCGCTCCTGCCCCGCCTGTGAGATAGCCGTCCCGCGCTACGTCGAGATCATCTTCTTCTCGATACCGACGCCTGCCGCAACGGCGCGCTCGTATTCGAGCGGCACGGTCGCCGAGTCCTGGAGGGCGATGCCGGTCGAGTCGAAGACCGTGATC
>JBOHBA010000016.1:0-2249 GCA_050698095.1 Gaiellaceae bacterium | reverse complement strand
GGCGCGGGCTGTTCCACTCGCGGCGTAGCATTTGGCGGCGTGACGCCGCACCGGATGAGACGGTTCGCCGTCGAAGTCATGCTCATAGGCGCATTCGCCGCCGGTTTGGGCATCGCAAATCTTGCGTCAGGCTTCATTGGGGGGCACATTTGGACGGTAGTGGCTTTCGCGGGCACCATCTGCGCTGTCGGATTGGCCGTTGAGCTCTGGTATGTCAGCCGAAGAATCGAGCGCGTGCGTTTCGCCAATCGAAACGCCAATCCCTCCTAAGTGCGAGCGCGCCGCGAGAGCTCGTAGAGCGCGATCGCACCCGCTGCGGCGACGTTCAACGACTCCGCGGCACCCGGAAGCGGAATCGTCGCCTTGTGACAGTCCGTTACAAGGTCGACGGGGAGGCCCTCGCGCTCGGAACCGAGGAGGAAGGTCAGAGGCGGCTCGAGCACGGCGTCGGCAAGCGGCTCACCGCCATGGGCGACGAGAGCGACGCGCGTTTCCGGCACCGCGCCCCAGTCCATGAGCGGCACGCGGAAGATGCCACCGGCCGACGCGCGCAGCGCACGCGGGCCGACCGGATCGGCGCAGCCGGAAGAGAGCGCCACCGCCGCGCCGAATGCGTCGGCGATTCGGAGCACCGCGCCGACGTTTCCCGGGTCTGCGACCTGCCAGAGAGCGAGAGCCACCTCGCGGGCGCCTCGCGGCAGCGCATCGCTGCGATAGACACCGATCACACGCGGCGCATGCCCGAGCGTCGACACCTCGCCGAGGAGCTCCGGCAGGACGTTCTCACCCGCAACCAGCAGCTCGGCCGGTTCGATCCCCGCGGCGGCCGCAGCCTCGACGAGGTCCTCGCCCTCGGCGGCGAACAGCCCGGTCTCGACCCGGTACTTACGCGCAGAGAGAAGCTTCCGGACGAGCCGGAGCTTCTCGTTCTGACGCGACTCGATCAGGCTGCCTGCGAGCCGGGCTCGGCGGCAAGTGCCGCCTTCGCGCGCTCGGCGACCACGGCGAACGCCTGCGGATCCGAGACCGCAATGTCTGCAA
Organism: Gaiellaceae bacterium; assembly: GCA_050698095.1. Lineage (GTDB taxonomy): Bacteria > Actinomycetota > Thermoleophilia > Gaiellales > Gaiellaceae > GMQP-bins7. Next base: position 1,208 of record JBOHBA010000016.1, on the reverse strand, counting down.
GCGACTTGCGGTCGAGCTCGATGCCGGCCTTCCTCACCCCGTCTATGAAGCGGTTGTACGAGAGGCCGTTCACCCGCGCCGCCGCATTGATCCGCACGATCCACAGTGAGCGGAACGTGCGCTTGCGCGCCTTCCGATCGCGGTAGGCGTAGACGAGCGAGTGCTCGACCTGCTCCTTCGCGAAGCGGTAGCTGGACTTCTTGCGGCCGTAGTAGCCCTTCGCCTGCTCGAGGACCTTGGCCCGCTTCTTGCGCGCGTGGACTGCTCGTTTGACACGCGGCATGTCAGCCTCTTCCTAGCAGCTTCTTTACGTTCTTCCGGTCGCTAGGCGCGACCAGCGCGTGCTCCTGCGCGCGCTTCCGCTTGCCCGGACGGCTCTTGATCTGGTGCCCCGGCGGTGTCGTCCTGTGGCGCCGGCGGCGGAGAAGCTTCCCCGTCCCGGTCACCTTGAAGCGCTTCTTCGCGCCCTTCGACGTCTTCATCTTTGGCATCTGTCTTCGCTCCCGCGTTCTTGTTCGGGCCTAGAACCATGACCATGTTTCGACCGTCGAGGATCGGCTGTTGCTCGATCCAGCCGAGCTCCTTGACATCGTCCGCGAGCCGCATGAGCAGATCTCGGCCTCGCTCCGGGTGCAGCGTCTCGCGCCCCCGGAACATGATCGTGACCTTGACCTTGGCTCGCTGGCCGAGAAAGCGCACCACGTGCCCCTTCTTGGTCTCGTAGTCGTGGATTCCGATCTTCGGCCTGAGCTTGATCTCCTTGACGTGGATCTGGAGCTGATGCTTGCGGGCCTGCTTCGCGCGCTGTTCCTGCTCGTAGCGGTACTTCGAGTAGTCCATCACCCGGGCGACGGGAGGATCCGCGCCTGCAGCGACCTCGACCAGGTCGAGGCCCTTTCCGTCCGCGAACTCCAACGCCTCCTTCGTCGGGGTGATCCCCACCTGCCCGCCGTTCTCGTCCACCAGGCGAACGCGCGGCACGCGAATCTCCTCGTTGATGCGCTCTTCTCGCTTGCGCGGAACGACCCGGTCCATCGAGGGCCGGCGGCGCCGTGGTCTCAAAGGCCCTTCATCAAGCTCTCAGCTTCCTCCTTGTAAACGACAAAACCGCGGCACGCAGCGGCTCCGATTCCCGTCCAACCCCGGCACGACGACACCGGCTCGGTTGAACCCCCGCGAGTCATGCCCGGGAGGTGAGGAAGCGATGA
>JBOHBA010000015.1:0-2620 GCA_050698095.1 Gaiellaceae bacterium | reverse complement strand
ACAGCGCTCGTAATCGCGGCGTGGAGGTTCGGCGGGCCGGAGGGTGAGAGCGTCCCCGGACTTGCCGCGCCGGGCGCCGGTGAAGCGCTGCACAATCCCGCGGGCAACCCGCAGCGGACACGGCTCGTCGTGCGTGCGGTCTCGGGCGGTTCGTGGATGGAGGTGCGTGCGGGGTCGACGGGCGGACAGCTCCTCTACAGCGGAACGCTCGAACCCGGTCAGCGGAAGACGTTCGAAGGTACGCGCCTCCTGCTCGCCCTCGCCGAGCCACAGCGTGTCGCGGTACGCCTCAACGGCAACCGCGTGAGCCTGCCGGTGGGTACGACCTTCGTCGTCACGCCGCGACGGATCGCCCGCGCGACCTCTTGAGCCGCCCACGGGCGGCGATCGTCGTAACGGGCAGCGAGCTCGTTCGGGGCGAGCGCGACGACCGCAACGGCCCGTTCTTCGCCGCCGAGGCCGTGCGTCTCGGCCTCGAGCCCGAGCGCATCACGATCGTCGGCGATCGGCCGGAGGATCTCGAGCTTGCTCTTCGGCAGGGATTCGACGCGGACGTGTGCCTCGTGTCGGGCGGGCTGGGCCCGACGCACGACGACCGTACGATCGAGCTCGTGTCGCGCGTCGCGGGTCGCCCGCTCGCAGTGGACGAGAAGCTCGAGCGCGAGATCGAGAGCGTCTCGCGGATGATCGCTGACCGCCTCGGGCGTCCCTACACCGACTTCAAGACCGGCGTGCAGAAGCAGGCGACACTTCCCGAGGGCGCTCTCTCCCTAGGGCTCGCCGGAACGGCTCCTGGCGTCGTCCTCGATACGGACGGCTGTGTCGTCGTCGTGCTTCCAGGCCCTCCTCGCGAGCTTCGTCGTCTGTGGCCGCGCGCGCTCGAGACGGAGCCCCTGCGCCGAGTGCTCGAGCGGGCGCCGGCGCGCGAGCGTGTGGTGCTTCGGTTCTTCGGAACTCCGGAGTCTGCGGTCGCCGAGGCGCTCGCAGAGGCCGGCGGCGACGGGGACGGCGTCGAGGTGACGATCTGCGCTCGGGAGTTCGAGATCCACGTGGACGTGGTCGTCGACCCGGGCGCGGAGGAGCGGGCGCGTGCGATCACAGACGTTCTTCGCGAACGGCTCGGTAGTTACCTGTTCAGCGAGAGCGACCGCACGATCGCCGAGATCGTCCTCGATCTCTGCAGAGCCCGCGGGCTGACGCTTGCGACCGCTGAGTCGTGTACGGGCGGGATGGTCGCTGCACGGCTCACGAGCGTGCCGGGAGCGAGTGACGTGTTTGTTGGAAGCGTCGTCGCCTACGCGAACGCGGTGAAGGCGGGCGAGCTGGGCGTGCCGCACGACGTGCTCGATATGCACGGCGCCGTTTCGGCCGAGACCGCTCGAGCGATGGCTCATGGCGTTCGCACGCGCCTCGGTGCGGACATCGGAGTCGCGGTGACCGGCGTCGCCGGGCCAGCCGGAGGCACCGAGGACAAGCCGATCGGTCTCGTCTTCGTGCACGCGGTCGGCCCGGACGGGGAGGAGGCGCGCCGCACGGAGCTTCCCGGAGATCGGGAGATGATTCGCGGACGTGCGACGGCTGCTTCGCTGCACCTTGTTCGGCGATTGTTGGAGAGCCGGCACACCCAGGCGTGAGCGCGGGCGCTACCGTCGAGGGAGATGGCCGCCTCAGGCTCTTCTGCGCGCTTCGCCTACCCGACGAGGTCGTTGCGTCACTCGTCGCGTGGCAACAGGAGGCGCTCGTCCATGAAAGCGTCCGCGTCCTTCAGCGTGATCACATTCACGTCACGGTGGCATTCCTCGGTAGCCGTCCTGTCTCGAATGTGGACGCGATCGCAGATGCCGTCCGCAGCGTCGCGCGAGCCGCTCGAGTCCCGCTCTTTGGGATTCGCGGGTACCGCGAGACGTCGCGGGTCGCGATGCTCGTCCTCCGCGAGGAGCTCGTTCCAGGAGATGCGTACGCCGGCAGGGCTAACGAGCTCGCGGGAGATCTCATGCTGCGGCTGGAGCGACTCGGTGTCTACGAGCGTGAGCAGCGCGCGTGGCTGCCTCACGTCACGGTCGCGCGGTTTCGGGCGCCGCCCAAGCTGTCGCCCGAGCCCCCCGACGTCGCGCCGTTCAGTCCGTCCGAAGTCGCTCTCTATTCTTCGGTGCTCCGTTCGACCGGGTCGCAGTACGAGGTGTTGGAGTCGTGTTCGCTAGGCGTGTTCCATAGAGATTGGGAAGTCAGGAGGATGAGACGATGAAACGCGAGGAGGCACTCGACGTCGCGCTCGGGCAGATCGAGCGGCAGTTCGGCAAGGGATCGGTGATGCGAATGAGCGATCGTCCCCAGGTGGCCGTCGGCGCGGTGTCGAGTGGATCGCTGGCGCTCGACATGGCGCTCGGCATCGGAGGCTTGCCGCGCGGACGGGTGGTCGAGATCTTCGGCCCCGAGGCGTCGGGAAAGACGACGCTCGTCTACCACGTCATGGCTGAGGCTCAGCGACGCGGCGGGATCTGCGCGTTCATCGACGCCGAGCACGCGATGGACCCGTCGTATGCGAAACGGATCGGGGTCGACATCGACCAGCTCCTCGTCTCCCAGCCCGACACCGGCGAGCAGGCGCTCGAGATCTGCG
>JBOHBA010000014.1:0-2570 GCA_050698095.1 Gaiellaceae bacterium | reverse complement strand
CCTGGGAGGGGCTCGCGCTCAGGTAGACGATGCCCGCGGGCGCCGGATCGGCGACCTGCACGTTGGTGGCCGTGTCCGGACCTCGGTTGGTGACGGTCAAGGAGTAGTTGACGATCCCGTTCAGCGGGGTCGGCGAGGATGCCTCCTTGACGATGACGAGGTCGATCAGGCGCGGGGTGATGTCGACCCGCGCGTCGTCTTGCGCGGTCAGCGTGTTGCCGGCCGGGTCGTGCCCGGTGACCGTGACCGTGTTCACGTGCGAGGTTCCGCCCACGCCCGTGATCTGCCTTTGGAAGCTGCAGTTCACGCTCTGTCCGGGGGCGAGGTTGACGGGGACGTCGAAGCAGCCATTGCCGCCCGCGTCGTCCAGGTCTCCGAACTTGTCGTCGACCACGTTGTCGATCGCGACCGTGACGTCGAGCGAGGTGTTCGTGATCGTGACCGAGAAGGTGACCAGGCCGCCCGGCTCCTGGAGCGTGGTCGGGTTCGCCGACTTGGAGACGGAGATGGAGCCGACGCCGGGCTTCGCGTTCGTGAACGTGCACTTGACCGTCTCGCCGGCCTCGACGCGGAAGGTCGCCGTACGCGTGGCGAGATCGCCCGACGAGTTCGCGTCGTCGCACGCGATCAACGTGAGGCCGAAGCCGGCCGCGGCTGCTTCCGTCGACGTGTACGTGCCGGGGGCGAGACCGTTGACGACGATCTGGCCGTTGTCGCCGATCGAGCCCGCGGCATCGCCGGTGAAGCCGAAGGTCCCGGCGGCGCCGTTCGGAGCCGTCTGCTTCTCGACGATGATCGTCCCACTCAGCGCGGTCAGCGGCTCACACGGCCCGTCGCCCGGCTCGTAGACCGCGTCGCCGTCGTAGTGCGCGCGGAAGGAGAGCCCGCCTGCCGGAACGACCTGCGACGAGGACGGATCGGCCACTCCGGCAGCGAGCGCCACATCGGTGCCGGACGAGGACCCCTCGCCCGAGCAGGCCGTGTTCCCGAGCCAGACGGTGAAGTCGACCGTGCCGGTCGGCGTCGGGCCTGAGCCCGAGACGGTCGCCTTGTCATGCACGGTCGCGCCGATCGCGGCTGAGGTGATGACGGCGTGCTGTGCGTCGTGGACGTCCGTCGTGACGGTCGGGGTCAGCCTGGTGAACGCATTCGTGAACGTGCACACGACGTGCTCGCTCGCGTTGACCGTGATCGTGGCGGTCTTCGTTCCGAGATCGACCGTCGTGCCGTCGTCGCCGTTGTCCGGGTCGTCGCACGCAAGATTCTGGAGAGACCAGCTCGCGGGCAGCGACGCCTCGGTCACGGTGTACTGCGCGCCACGACCAACGACCGCGAAGGTCCGGCTCGCGGTCCCGCCCGTCGTCGTCAGGTCGAACGTCCCGGGAAGGCCTCCGCCACCCTGGCCCGTGGTCGCCGTGTACCCGAACGTCGCATCGCCGCCGGTCGTGTCCTTCACGATCTCGATCGTCCCGAACACCGCGTCGGCCTGAAGCGACCGATCCTGCTGTCCGAGCCCGTCGAGACTCCACGAGATGAGCCGCATGTGGTAGGGCGATCCGGACACGGCGCTCGCGGAGTTGCCCGCGCCCCAGTCGTTCACGGAGGCGATGTGGCCGCCCCATGCGAGCACGGCCGTCGGGCTATCGGCGGTCAAGGTGACCGCGATCTGAGTCTCCGCCTGGGCCGCCGTGAGGTCGCCCTGGCTCACGTAGCTGATCGCGTCGATCGTTCCGCCGTATAGCGTCATCACTCGCTCCCCCGCAGGAAGCGCGTTGAACGAATTCGTCGGCTGCCCCGCTGCGGGAGAGCCCGCGGCGCTCGGCGCCGGAATCGCGAAGATCGAGACGGTCGAAGAGACGCCGGAGACCCCGCTCAGCGGGTCGATCGACTCCGCACCGTGTCCGAACGGCGCATGAGGCTCGAGCCGGTCGAAATGCGTCAGGTAGTCGAGCGCGTGCTTGCCCGAATGCTTGATGTCGTAACCGAGCGTCAGCGTGATGGAGCTTACCGTGGGGATCTCCGTCAGCGTCGCGCGATAAGGGATCGAGTAGCCCTCGACGAAGTGCGAGTTCGTGGACCCGGCGTTGCCGTTCACCCAGCCGAGGTTGGGATCGGTGTCGACGCAGTCGGCCGGCGCGGCGCTCGCCCCGTTTCGGCACTGGTCGAGGTTGGCCGCTGCGGCGAGGGGCGCAGACCTCGCCCCGTCCGGCAGCAGGACCAGGAGCGAAACGGCGGCCATCGACGCCGCCAGGACCATGCCTACGGCGACGCGCCGTTGGAGAGTGCCCACCGTCTCCATCTCAGTTTTCTCCCTTCGCTGCTTGAACTCGCCCTAAGGTCCCGTCGCTCTCCCCCTCGAGTAACAGGCAGCTGGGCTCGGATTTCTCTTTGCCTGGAGAGACTGTATCCCTCGAACGAGGGATAGGACAATGGCCGATTCGACGGTCAGGACCCTTGGCCAGGGTGGGCTAGGACCTATGGGAAGCACGGAAACCCCTGCAAAAACACCGTAGGTCGCTGGACGAGCTGCTCGCCAGTAGTACCGGAACGAACGTCGGGGCGAGATACAT
>JBOHBA010000013.1:0-2946 GCA_050698095.1 Gaiellaceae bacterium | reverse complement strand
AGATTACTTGGTGCCCCGCCCTCCGCTCCGTCCACGCGGGGACGAGCTGCTCGCCGATCTCAGAGTGTGTCTGCGTTCGAGAGTGCGAAGCGGTCAGTCATGCCGGCGATGTAGTCCACGATCTCGTCGGCCTCGTCGCCTCGCTCGGCGAGGTGGTCGAAGATCGCGCGGACGACGTCGTGCGCCTTCTCGTGCTCCGGCCCGGCCTGCGGGCCGAGGTAGACACGCTCGAACATGAACGCGCGTAGCGAGAGCATCGCCTCCCCAACCTCCGCCGACTGGCGGATCTCGTCCACACCCTCCGACGCCTCGACGATGTCTCCGACGAGGCGGTCGATTCGCTTCGAGCCCGTATCGCCGAGGATCGCGATTTCCCCGGTCGGGAGATCGTCCTCGCTCAGGAGCCCGTACCGCACCGCGTCGTCGATGTCGTGGTTGATGTAAGCGACGCGATCGACGAGGCGCACGATCTTCCCCTCGAGCGTCTTCGGTTCCTGCTCGCCGGTGTGCGTGAGGATGCCGTCGCAGACCTCGTGCGTGAGGTTGAGCGTGCGCGCGATCCGCAGCGACTGCTCGTTGTGGCGGAAGCGGCGACCGAATCGCTCGGACACAGCCGCGTCGAGCGCATCCTCGCCCGCGTGCCCGAACGGCGTGTGCCCCATGTCGTGTCCGAGCCCGATCGCTTCCACGAGATCCTCGTTGAGCCGCAGCGCTCGCGCGACCACCCGCGAGATGGCGGTGGTCTCGAGCGTGTGAGTCATCCGTGTGCGGTAGTGGTCGCCCTCGGGGTCGATGAAGACCTGCGTCTTCCCCTTGAGCCGGCGAAACGGCTTCGAGTGCGCGATGCGGTCGCGATCGCGCTGGAACGGCGTGCGGACGCTCGACTCTTCCTCGTGCAGCTCGCGCCCTCGCGTCTCGAGCGACCGGACGGCGAACGGGGCGAGCGACGCTTCGAGCTCGCGAATCCGTTCCTCGAACGCCGTCATCAGATGATGATCGGGACGGTGCCGCCGTCGGCGCTCCACGCGGCGCCGGTCACGTACGACGCCTGGCTCGAGCACAGGAAGACGATCACGGCGGCGATCTCCTCAGGGCGGGCGAGACGGCCGAGCGGGCGGCCGGCGCCGACCCGTGCCAATACCTCTGCTCGGTCACCTTGCTGATCCGCTAGCCCGCCGTCGCCGAGCCAGGCCTCGGTAGCCGTCGGCCCGGGCGTCACCGCGTTGCACCGGATGCCGTCGCCGCCGTAGAGATCGGCGACGAGCCGCGACAGCGACAGCACGGCCGCCTTCGTCACCGAGTAATGCGGCATCCACGTAGACGGGCGCTTTCCGGAGGTCGAGGAGACGTTCACGATCGCGCCGCCTCCGTCCCGCAGCAGCGGCAGCGCGGCACGGATTGCCCGGACGTAGCTCATCACGTTGAGCTGCCAGTACGCGTCCCATTCGTCGTCGGAGACATCCTCGAAGCGGGCCTTGCGCGTGATAGCGACGTTGTTCACGAGAACGTCGAGCCCGCCGAGCGCTGCGCCGGCCTCACGTACCGCGTGCTCCGGCACGCCCGCATGCGAGAGATCGGCGGCGACGTGGGCGACCTCGCCGACTCCGGGCGCATCGCGGCGCCCGCATGTGACGACAGCCGCGCCTTCGGCGACGAGCAGCCGCGCGACCTCGAGTCCGATCCCCGCGGTCGAGCCGGTAACGAGACATCGCTTTCCTGCGAGCCCGAGATCCACGCGCACTACCGTATCCGCCGTGGCGACGACCATCGTCCTCGTACGGCACGGCGAGACGGACTGGAATCGCGAGCAGCGATACCAGGGGCATACGAACACGCCGCTCAACGAGGCGGGGCGCGAGCAAGCCCGCGAGCTCGCCGGTCTTCTCCGCGATGAGCCCCTCAGCGCGATCTATACGAGCCCGCTTCTGCGCGCAAGCCAGACCGCTGAGATCCTCGCCGATCGGCTCGGCCTCGAGTCGCAGTGGCTCGAAGCGCTGCGCGAGATCGACGTCGGCACCTGGGAGGGCCGGACGTTCGACGAGGTGAAGAGCCGCTACCCCGAGCGCGCCGACATGGACTGGCGCTCGGGCTGGAAGGAGGGTGAGACCTACGAGGAGCTGAGCGCGCGGGTCATCCCGGCGCTCCTCGAGCTCGGCATCGAGCACCCCGACGAGAGCGTCCTCGCAGTGACGCACGCCGGCCCGATTCGCGCGGCGTTGACATTCGCGATGGGACTCCCGGGCGACGGTGCGCTTCCGCTCATCGGCCTGCTCGGGAACTGCTCGATCTACCGAGTCGCGATCGAGGACGGCAGGCTCGAGCGGTGACAGAGACAAGACTCCTGCTCGTGCGCCACGGCGAGACGGACTGGAATGCGGAACGCCGAGTTCAAGGCCAGACCGACCGACCGCTGAACGAGACGGGCCGTGCTCAGGCGCTCGAGCTCGCAGCAGGGCTCGCGGCCGAGCCACTGGACGCCGTCTATTCGAGCGATCTCGCTCGTGCGTTCGAAACCGCGCGCGCGATCGCAGATCGTCATGGCCTGCTGGTCGCACCGCTGCGCGCGCTCCGAGAACGCGACTTCGGCACCTGGGAGGGATTGACCGACGACGAGGTCCTCGCGCGCTACCCCGAGGCACACACGGCTCCATGGGGCGACGCGGAGACACGTGAAGAGCTCCTCGTCCGAACCGTCGCAGCTCTACGGCAAATCGCAACGAATCATCCCGGCGGTCGCGTGGTCGTCGTGACGCATGGCGGCCCGCTCCGTGCCATGCTCACGCATTGCGCGATGGACGCGGACGGGCCGATCGCCAACTGCCACGTCGCGCGACTCGCCTTTCGGAACGGCGAGTTCGCAGCGCTCGATGCTTGACCGGGAATTGACGCGCAGCCGGGGGCGGTCATGACCCAGGCCGGGCGTCGCCCTCGCGCGTCGTGCAGGCT
>JBOHBA010000012.1:0-7256 GCA_050698095.1 Gaiellaceae bacterium | reverse complement strand
CAGCCTGCTCGGCGAGCTTCGGCCCGATGGCGCGCGCGGCCTCGATGCCGGACGCGCCGTCGGGCAGCTCGAGCTCGGAGGAGTCGGGGAGGAGGACCTTCATAGCGGGATGAGAATAGACGCGCCTGCTTGTACCTTGGCGGTGATGAACGCTCGCTTCTGGCTCGCGATAGCTGCGGCGCCGCTCGTGCTTCTCGCGGCGCTCCTCGTGCGCCCCGCGATCGACCGGAGCTGGGAGAACCATCCCGCCCACTTCTGGCTGGTCTTGGGTGCCGCCCTCGTCGCGACTGCTCTCGGCTGGGGCGTCACGAGCGCCGCGCGCCGGCGCCGTGACGCGCGGCTGCTCCTCATCTCGCTCGCGTTCATCGCGAGCGCGTGCTTCCTGGGACTGCACGCCCTGGCGACTCCCGGCGTCCTCCTCGGCCCCAATGCGGGCTTCGAGCTGGCAACGCCCGTCGGGCTCGTGCTCGCCTCGGTGTTCGCCGTCGGCGCGGCGCTCGAGCTCGGACCGGAGCGAGCCGCCGCAGTGATCCGCGGGGCGCCGCTTCTTCTTGCCGGGCTCGCCGCGGTGGTCGTTGTGTGGGCTGTCCTCTCGCTGGCCGAGCTCCCACCGCTCGACAACCCGCTGACAGCGGAGCAGCTGGACGGCTGGCAGCTCGTGCTCGCCGCTGTCGGCGTCGCCCTCTTCGGAATCGCCGCAGTCGGCTTCCTGCGTATCCACCGCCGCCGCCAGGAGCGGTTCGTGCTCGCGTTCGTGCTCGCGTTCGCCCTGCTCGCCGAGGCGATGATCGCGATCGCCTGGGCAGTCAACTGGCAGCTGTCCTGGTGGGAGTGGCACGTTCTCATGCTCGGATCGTTCGCGCTCATCGCCGTGGTCGCTCGCGCCGAGTGGCACGAGGAGCGTTTCAGCGCGCTCTATCTCGACGAGACGCTCGCGGGCGCGAAGGACGTCAGCATCCTCTTCGCCGACCTCGCCGGGTTCACGAGCTACTCGGAGTCGCGCGAGCCGCCCGAGGTCGCCTCGATGCTGAACGCGTACTTCGGCCGCCTGGTCCCGCTGCTGGAAGGCATCGGCGGCGAGGTCCACCAGATAACGGGCGACGAGCTCATGGTCGTCTTCGAGGGACGCTCCGGGGGCGCCGAGCACCCCGCACAGGCCGCGCGGGCCGGGCTTCTCCTCCAGCGGATGGCCGACCGGATCGCCCACGAGCACGACGACTGGCCGCGATTCCGCGTCGGAGTGAACAGCGGCGAGGTGCACGCGGGCCTCGTGGGCGGCGCGCGCGGCCACCGGAAGCACGGATTCGTCGGAGACGTCGTGAACATCGCCGCCCGGCTACAGGCGCATGCCCCTGTCGGCGGCGTGCTGATCGGCGAGGAGACCTTCTCGCGGCTCGGATCGCGTGCGCTGGTCGACCCGTTGCCGCCGCTCCAGGTGAAGGGCAAGGAGGAGCCCGTGAGAGCGTTCGTCCTGCAACGCCTGGCAGAGCACGAGCCCGCTCCGTCCGTAGACTCAGAAGCATGAGCGAGCGCGCGGTCGTTCAGGGGCGCCTTGCTCGCGCTTCGCGTTGGCCGGCAGACCGTCTCGGGGCGCTCGTTCGCGGAGTCGCACACGCCCTGCCGCGCGCTGTCGAGGACCTCTTCCACGACCGCTGCACGCAGTACGCCGCAGCGATCGCCTACCGGGTGCTCTTCTCGCTCTTTCCCCTGACCATCGCGATCGTCTCGATCTTCGGGCTCGTGCTCCAGGACGACGAGCTTCGCCAGAGAGTCATCGACGAGCTCCTCGACTACCTCCCCGTCTCCGACTCGGGGAAGGGCGACATCCAGCGCTCGATCGAGGAGATCGCGAGCCCGTTCTCGGCGATCGGGTTGATCTCGCTCGTCGCGCTTCTCTGGGGTGCGTCGGGGATGATGGCGTCGATCCGGCTCGGGCTCGAGGCCGCGCTCAAGGTCGAGCGCGGGAGGCCGGCCGCGCACGCGAAGCTCGTGGACTTCATCCTCGTCGGCGCGGCTGGAGTGCTCGTCCTCCTCGTTGTCGCGCTGTCTGCGTTCGGCGCGTTCTTCAGCGACCTCGTCGATCGCTTCACGGAGTGGGCCGGCGTGGCCGCTGTCGCCGGGGTCTTGCTTCGCGACGGCCTCCAGCTGGTCGCGATCGCGGTCACGGCGCTCCTGCTCTACCGCTTCGTCCCGGCGAGGAAGCTCCGTCGCCGCGGTGCGCTCGCGGGGGCGATCCTGACCGCGATCGCCGTCTGGGGCGCGACCAAGGCGCTGGCGATCCTTTTCGCCGACTTCTCGCGCTACAACCTCATCTACGGGTCGCTCGCCGGCGTCATGACGTTCCTGTTCTTCGTCTACGTCGTCGCGCTGATACTGCTCCTCGGCACAGAGTTCGCGTCTGCGTGGTCGCAGCCCTCCGGGCCGCCGGGACCTCCGGTACGCGCGCGGCTGTGGGGCTTCCTCCACGGCCTCTTCGTCCACCACGACCAGGACGACGCCGCAAGCGAGGCGCAGGCTCGCCGACCATAAGCGTCCGAGGCGCTCCTCGAGGACCTGCTCGATCGAGCGTGATCCCCCCCGGGTCCGAGTGGTTGCTCAGCAGATGCGAACTGTCTGGCTCGCCTCGGCCTCCCGACCGCGGACGTCCGAGGCGACGGCGGTGAGGACGTGTGCGCCCTTCTTCCTGCCGCCGGTCCGCCAGCTCAGCTCGTAGAGCCCGGCGAAGTTCTTGCGAACGCGGCCGATCTGGCGCTTGCCGTCGAAGAAGCCGACCGAGGAGATCTGCACGTTGTCGTTCGCCACGACGAGAAGGCGCTGGCGCGCCGCGAGGCACTTGCCCTGCTCCGGCGTGATCCACGTGACGGTCGGCCTGCTCACCGCCTCGAGCCGCGCGCCCTGGACCCGTGTGTTCGGCAGCGGGCTGTCGCTCTCGGTGCTGATGTTCTTCGCCTCCTGGTAGTCGGACGCCACGAGCTGGATGAACTGCGGGCCCGGCTGGAAAGCAAACGCCTCACGCGGGATGGCAAAGGCCGCGACACCAGTTGCCGGGTCGAATGTCGTCGCCTCGACCGACTCCCGGCGCGTCGACGGTCCGAAGAAGAGCTGGAGCGCGTGCGGATCGACACCCGACTTCGCGTCCGTGATCCTGGCTACGAGCGTCGGGCGGCCGCTCGAGAGCGTGCGCGTGATCATCCTGACCCTCGGCGGCTTGACGTCGTTCACCCAGGAGCGGAGAACGTAGCGGCCGGCGAGCGGGCGACCCGTGAACAGGTCGCGGCCCGAGTCGACCGAGACGAAGTAGCGCCCCGGAGGCAGGAACACGCCTCCTGCCGCGCCGATGCTGTAGAGGAAGTCGGGGAGGGACCCGTTCACGTTGACGGGGATCCCCGCATACCCGAGCACGTCGTTCTCGTCGAGCGAGCCCAGAAACCAGGGGTGAATCGGCTGGTTGGAGCTCAGCTTCGCGGTGATCGACGCGTTGAGCCTGGTCGCCGGTCGAACCACGACGACGCCGGCGTTGACCGCCTGCTTCGCGATGTCGAGCGAGTAGATCTTCTCCTTGCCGTCGTCGTTCACCGACGGATCGACGCCGAAGATCCCGAGGATGGAGAACGGCGAGGTCGGCCACCGATACGCGCGGGCCCTGTCCTCCCCGGTCCGAGTGTCGCCCGACTGAAGCGCCTTCAGCTTGGTGACGGGCGCTCCCGTGAGCGACGACCGCGTCACGGAGAACGCGTACGGAATCCTGCGCGTGTCGCTGCCCCGGCGCAGAAGGACGAACCCGAAGTTGTCTCCTGCCACGGCGCCCGCCCCGGCCTGGGCGACGATCTGCACGACGGCACTTCCGCCCGGAGCCACCGTGACCGGCGCAGCCTGAACGGTGGCGCCGCTCGACGCGACCTGGGCCTGGACTTCGGCCGTCCATGTACCGTCGCCGCCGCCCGCGTCGGACACGGTGACCGAGATCGCTCTGCTCGCCGGGCTGGAGGCGGCGGCCGGCAGGTATCCGAAGGACAGCGACTGCGGGTCCGTGAAGACGAGCGGCCGGTCGGCCGAGCCCACGCGGACGAGCCCTGCTCCCTGGACGAGCACCGAGGCCTCCTGGCTCAGAGACGTGTCGCCGAACGCAGGGCCGGCCGTCGACATGAGCGCTGACTTCACCTGCGGCGCAGTCCAGGAGGGGTGGCGCTGGACGAGCAGCGCGGCCGCGCCCGCGACATGCGGAGCGGAGAAGCTCGTGCCGTCGAGAACGGCGAACTGGTCACCGGCGAACTCGGGAAGGGTCGAGGAGAGGATCTGCGCGCCCGGCGCCGTGACGTCGGGCTTGAGCGCGTGGCCGAAGGGTGTCAGGCCGGAGGAGGTGAAGCTCGTCGGCACGCCCGCCCACGTGGTCGGCACTTCGAGCATCTCGCGACTGAAGCGAACGGTGACCGACCCGCCGGCGCCGGCTGCGGCGGCGCGCAGACGGGCGCCGTCGAGGTCCGAGACCGTCCCACCCTGGATCGAGAGGAGCGCGAACGTCGGGTCGCCCGGACGATTCTCGGCGATCACCAGCCCGGTTGCTCCCGCCGCGCGCGCACGCGACGACTTGACGCTGTACGGGCAGCCGCCGCGGCTCACGAGCGCGATGCGACCACTGAGTGAGCCGGCCGGCGCCGGGTCGCACAGCTGCCTGCCCACGCCGCTGACGGCGCCGACGTCGACGATCCTCTGGTTGGTCGCGATCCACGACGGCGGGATGTCGTCGGAGGGAACGAAGGGAACTCGTGCGACCCCCGCGGGCGAGACGACCGAGATCGAGGGCCCGAAGAAGTGAGCGTTCGCGGTGGCGCCGACGCTGATGGCGTCGGGCGCCGTCGCCGGCGAGCCCGCGGTTCCGAGCCCGAAGAAGTCGCGGTCGTTGCCGGCCGAGATCACCGGCACGACTCCGGCGCGCGCGACGTTCGCTACGGCCTGGATGAGGATGTCGGTGCGGGGATCGGCCTGGGGGCCTCCTCCTGAGAAGTTGATGACGTCCATCCCGTCGCGAACCGCGGCCTCGAACGCGGCGACGATCTCCGGGCTGTTCGCGGAGCAGCAGCCGCCGAGCGGCGCCGGCGCGGGAACGTTGAACACGCGGTAGTTCCCGATGTAGGCGCGCGGAGCGACACCGGCGAGCCCGTCGACCGCCGGATGGCACCCGCCCTGGGCTTCGATGCAGAACCCGGTGCGGCCCGCCGCGATGTCGGTCGGAACGCCGGCGATGGTCCCCGCGACATGCGTGCCGTGGAACGACCGGTCCCGGTCGAGCGGTGCGCTGTTCGCGCCGGGCCCGGCGAACCCGCGGGCGACGATGACCTTGGGCGTCGTCGAACCGCCCGGGCCCTTCGGAAAGCCGGGCGGAAACGAGAATCCGGCCGGACTCAGGAATGGGTGCTCGTGATCGACGCCGTCGTCGACGACCGCAACCTTGACGCCGTCCCCCTTCGCGCCGGTGAGAGCGCTGAACGCCGGCCCGCCGATGACGGACGGACCGCGGTTGACCGACAGCGTGTAGCGGAAGCTCGGGTAGACCCGAGCAGCAGATTCGAGCTCGAGGAGCTCGGGGAGGCGCGCGTACGGAACGCTCACGGCAAAGCCGTTCACGAGCAGCTGATACCGGCGCGACACACGCGCCTCGGGCATCTCGCGGCGGAGCTGCGCGATTGCTCGAGCCTGGGCGACTTCGAGTCGCGCCACGTAGCTCCGCGAGAACGAGCTCCGCAGATCGAGCTTGCGGTTCGGCCCGAACCCGGCGAATCGCCGGGCGAACGATGCAGCCGCGAGCGGCGGATCCTCGAGCGTGACGATGACGCGCGCCCTCGCGCTGCTCGGCGCGGAGAAATTGGGCGCCGGATGCACCTTCTCCAGGGCGTTGGCGATGACCCCACGCGGCGTGCGGTCGAACCCGGATGCCGTTCCGGTGAATGCGACGAGAGCGACGAGACAGGCGAGAAACGCGAGGCGTCGCACGAGCGGCGTTGCTAGCGAACCTTCCCGGAGAAGCTCTGTGCCGCCTTGAGGCCCTCGAACGCGATCGCCACCGAGCCTCGGAACGTCTTGCCCCTCGCCAGAGGCGGAACGTTCCACGTGCAGGTCGCAGCACCCGCGACAACGCGCTGGACCTGCGCCCTGAGCCTCGCGTTGCCGATCCGCCCGACGCACGTGACCCTGCCGTTCTGGACGACGGCGCCGGTATCGGAGCGAGCAGTGGCGAGTCGCAGCGTGAACGCCTTACCGGCCGTCGGCGCCGAGGGTGTCCGGCTGAACTTCCTGACGACCAGCGTCGGCGGGGTGATCTTGACCTCGTACGTGTAGAAACCGAAGACGGGTGCGGCGTCGCGCTTACAACCCGTGCAGTCGATCGCGCCCGTGACCGGGTCGATCACGATGTTGGAGACCGCCAGCATGTCGAAATTCAAACGTCTCGTGTTGTTGAGATCCGACGCATTGATCCTGATGGTGGGACCCGAGGCCCACGCATAGGAGAGCGAAGCCTGAGTCGCGCTCAGGGTGTAGTCCGCGCCGTCCCACTTGAACAAGAGGATCTCCCCTTGTATGAGCTGGATGATGTAGTCGGCGCCGAGGCTTTCCGGGTCGCCCGTGGTCTGATTGGCGTCGCTGTCCAGGAACATGATGATTGCGACGTCCGGCGTGTACTGGGCGCGGTTGGGAATGTTGACCTTGAAGGAGATCGTCGCGGCGTCGTCGTTCGACGCCACGATGGTCGTGATGTCGGGAGCAGCCGGATCCTCACCCGTCGAGTCCGTGTACGTCGTGGTGTTGGAGGCCGCAAGCGTCGGCTTCGCTGCTCCGGAGAGGCCGCCCGAGGCAGCTGTCGGGAGCGCGACGACCGCGACGGCGATCGCAAGCAAGATCCCGGGGCGAGTGAGCGATCGCACGTGCGCGTCAGGGTAGATGCGTCTCGCGCCGGCCGCAACGTCCCTCGGGCGAGAGGCGCCGACCGGGCACGTACACTCCCCGAGTCTTCAGGTGAGCAACGAGTGAGGCGAGGCGCTGGGCACGGGGTGCGAGCCCGTCTCTTCGGGTGCGTTCTCGTCGCCGTACTCCTCCTCCCGACGACGCTTGCGGCGACCCCCGATCGGGTCGCGGCAGACGTCGTCGAAGCCGTGGAGGTGGGATCGACGCTGACCGGCGAGTTCGGAGTCGCGCGCCCCACCGGGCTCGCGTATGTGACGTCGAAGCGCCTCCTGCTCGTGGCGGCGACCGGCCCGGCT
>JBOHBA010000011.1:0-5536 GCA_050698095.1 Gaiellaceae bacterium | reverse complement strand
GACCTCTTGCGTGCGAGACAGCTCGTTCAAGAGCGTGTTACCGCGGTCACCCCGACCCTACCGACCTGGGCAGCTCCGCCGGTCATGCTCCAGCCGCTCTCGTCGACGAGCCGCGTCATGAAGATCGGGTTCACCTCGGACACGGTGTCGATGATCGACATGTCGAACATCGCCTACTGGAAGATCCGCACCCGGCTCCTTCGTGTTCCCGGCGTCGCCAATGCGCCGATCTGGGGCGAGCGGCTGAAGCAGATGCAGATCCACGTCGACCCGGAGAGGCTCCGGCGCGAGCAGATCTCGCTCGTCACGATCATGGACTCGACGGCCGAGGCGCTCGGCGCCGGCATCCTGCAGTACTCCGAGGCCTTCAACATCGGTACCGGCGGCTTCGTCGACACGCCGAACCAGCGACTCAACGTCAGGCATGTCATGCCGATCACGTCGCCGGTCGACCTCGCGAAGGTCCCCATCTACAAGCAGAACGGGGATCGAGTCCCGCTGTCCGCGGTCGCCGACATGGTCTGGGATCACCAGCCGCTCATCGGCGATGCGGTGATCAACGACGGCCCCGGGCTCATGATCATCGTCGAGAAGCTGCCGTGGGCGAACAACCTCGAGGTCACGCAGGGCGTGGAGAAGGCGATCGAGGAGCTCAAGCCAGGCCTTCCAGGGATCGAGATCGATACGACGATCTTCCGGCCGGCGTCCTTCATCGAGCTCTCGCTCGACAACCTCACGAAGGCGCTCCTGATAGGCGCGCTGCTCGTGATCCTGGTGATCGGCGTCTTCCTGTTCGAGTGGCGTGCCGCCCTGATCAGCGTCGTCTCCATCCCGCTGTCGCTCGTGGCGGCGGCGCTTGTCCTGTACTTCCGCGAGACGACGGTCAACGTCATGGTCCTCGCAGGGTTAGTGATCGCGCTCGGCGTGGTCGTCGACGACGCCATCATCGACGTGGAGAACATCGTGCGCCGCCTGCGCCAGCACAGGGCGGAGGGCGACACGAGGTCGTCGGCGGCGATCGTGCTCGAAGCCTCGCTCGAGGTGCGCGGATCGATCGTCTACGCGACGTTGATCATCTTCGCCGCGATGATGCCGGTCTTCTTCCTCACGGGCTTGACCGGCGCGTTCTTCAAGCCGCTCGCCTTCACGTACGTGCTGGCCGTTGGGGCTTCGCTGATCATCGCGCTGACCGTCACACCTGCCCTCGCGCTGATCCTGCTGGGCTCCAGGCCGCTCCAGCGCAACCAGCCGCCTGTCGTCCGCTGGCTTCAGGGCGGCTACGAGCGAGTGCTCTCGCGGATCGTCTCGCGACCGCGCTGGGCGTACGTCGTCGCAGGATTCACCGCCGTGGCCGGAATCGTCGTGTATCCGCTTCTCGGGCAATCGCTGCTTCCGAACTTCAAGGAACGCGACTTCCTCATGCACTGGCTGACCAACCCCGACACGTCGGGGCCGGAGGAGGTGCGCGTCTCGGTTGCCGCCTGCAAGGAGCTCCGGACCATCCCGGGCGTTCGGAACTGTGGATCGCACATCGGTAACGCGTTCCTCGGAGACGAGCCGTACGGCACGTATTTCGGTGAGAACTGGATCAGCGTCGATCCCAAGGTCGACTACGACAAGACCTACGCGGCGGTGTCGGAGCTCGTCTCCGGGTATCCGGGAATCCAGCGCGACGTGCAGACATATCTGCGCGAGCGCGTGAAGGAAGTCCTGACGGGCGCGAGCGACGCAGTCGTCGTGCGCATCTACGGCGACGACCTGCACATCCTCGAGGAGAAGGCCGACGAGGTGCTCGAGATGATGCAGGGAGTCGAGGGCGCGCTCGACCCGAAGAAGGAGCTCCACGTCTTCATCCCGCAGGTCAACGTGAGGGTGAATCTCGCGAAAGCGCTGCGCTACGGAGTCAAGCCGGGCGATGTTCGTCGCGCCTCGGCCACCTGGATGGCGAGCGAGGAGGTCGGCGACGTCTTCGTCGGCGGCAAGGCCTACGACGTGCACGTGTGGAGCAAGCCCGGCGCGCGTGACAGCCTGACGGACATCCAAGCGCTGCCGATCGACACGCCCAACGGCGTGATCAGGCTCGATCAGGTTGCCGAGGTGAAGATCCAGGAGTCGCCGAGCTCGATCTCACGCGTGAACGCCACGCGCAAGATCGACGTCACGACGAACGTCGAAGGGCGCGATCTCGGATCCGTGGCGAAGGACGTCGAGGAGGGCCTCGAAGAGGTTGCCATGCCGCTCGGCTTCAGCGCGGAGGTGCTGGGCGAGAACAAGGAGCGAAAGTCGTCGCAGGGTCGACTGCTCCTCTTTGGAAGCGGCGCAGCGATCCTCGTCTTCCTGCTCCTACAGGCGTCCTTCGGGAACTGGCGGCTTGCGACGCTGTCGTTCCTCACGCTCCCGATGGCGCTCGTGGGGGGCGCTCTCGCGGCGTACTTCACCGACGGCATCCTGTCGCTCGGCTCACTTGTGGGCTTCTACACGGTGTTCGGGATCGCGGCGCGAAACGGGATCCTGATGATCAACCACTTCCAGCACCTCGAGCGGTACGAAGGCCAAGCCTTCGGGCCCGAGCTGGTGCTGCGAGGGGCGAAGGAGAGGCTGTCGCCGATCCTGATGACCACGCTGGCAGCCGGCCTCGCGCTCGTGCCACTGGTCGTCGCCGGCAGGATTCCCGGCCACGAGGTCGAGCATCCGATGGCGATCGTCATCCTCGGCGGCCTCGTCACGTCGACGTTGCTCAACCTGTTCGTCGTGCCATCGCTCTACCTGCGTTTCGGAAAGGGTTGGAGGCGCGCCGCGGCAGCGGCTCAGCCGGCCTGATGAGACCGCGCCTGAGACGGTTCCGAATCCCCCTGACCTCTGCCGTGGCGGCGGGAGCGCTCGCCACGGCGGCGTCAGGCGGCGCGCCTCCGGCAAGCGTCACGGCCTCGGACTACGACCGTGACAGCTTCGCCAGCTCGACGAAGATCGACAACGCGTGGTTCCCGCTTCGGCCCGGGACGCAGCTCGTGTATCGCGGGACGACGACCGAGGGGAAGGAGGTCATCCCGCACCGGGTCGTCTTCACGGTCACCGACCTGACCAAGGAGATCGACGGCGTCCGGAACGTCGTGCTCTGGGATCGCGACTACAGCGCGGGGGAGCTGGTCGAGGCCGAGATCGCGTTTTTCGCGCAGGACGACGACGGGAACGTGTGGCAGCTCGGCGAGTACCCGGAGGAGTACGAGAACGGGAAGATCGTGAAGTCCCCGCTCTGGATCCACGGCCTACAGGGCGCAAGGGCTGGGCTCACGGTGAGAGCCGTATCGCGGGAAGGGACCCCGAGCTATTCGTTGGGGTGGGGGCCCGCGGTCGGCTTCAACGATCGCGCAAAGGTGTTGAAGACGGGCGCCAAGACGTGCGTTCCGCTCGACTGCTTCACGAACGTCGTCGTCATGAACGAGTTCAACCCGGACGAGCCGGGCAAACACCAGCTCAAGTACTACGCGCGTGGCGTGGGTAACGTGCGCGTGGGGTGGGCCGGCAAGAACGAGGAAACGAAGGAGACGCTCGTCCTCGTAGCGGTCAACCGCCTCGGCGCGAAGGCGATGGCCCAGGCCCGCGCCGCCGCTCGCAGGCTCGAGGCGAGCGCGTACGAGCGCAAGAAGGTCTACGGCGATACGTCGCCGCTCGCGCGCGGCTAGGCGCTTCGGCATTCCATCAAGACTCCTAGCAGCTAGCTGAGCTCGGGTCGACTCCGACCGAGGGCGGTTTCGACTCGCTGCCGGAACGCGCGAGCGTCGATGGCAGGGAAGCGGTAGAGGTCGGGCGCGATGCGTTCGAAGTAGTCGAAGGCCTCTCTCGAATCGACATGGCCGCGCTCGAGCATCGCGTCAACGTCTTCGAGATCTCGGGTGTGCGCGCGCTCGAGCTTCGCGAGCGCCTGGGCGACGAGGTCGTAGTGGTAGTAGCTCACCTTTCCTTCGCGGCCGGCTGGGAGACTGCGATCCTCCCAGCCGGGCGGCACCGGGATGAAGTCGGCAGGTGACGCGAGCTCGACGTTGATCTGCAACTCGTCCTTCAGGCGTTGAATGGCTCGAAGCAGAGCCTCGGACTCGGGAATGAGCAGGATGTCGACGTCGATCGTCGAGCTCCTCCAGCCGAGCAGGACTGCGGTGGCGCCGCCGGTGAGGTAGCAGGAACCGGGTGCATCGGCCGATCGACCGAGCGCGCGCATGAAACGCGCGAGCCGATCGGAGTCGGTTAGCTCGCGCACTCCGCAGCGCGCTCGAAGCTCACGAGTCGGCGGACGAGGGCGTTGTAGCGGGAGTGCGCGGCGTCTGAGTCGTCGGCCGCGAGCAGCTCGTACAGGCGGAGCTCCGGCGACGGGAGAGGGTCAAACGCAAATCCGAGCCCGCTTAGCCTGGGCGCGCCGATCGATACGAGGAGCGACTCGATCGTCTCGACTCCTTGCTCGAGATCCGCGATCCCTCGACGAACGAGGTCGGCCCCGGGCAGCGGGCGCGCGACGGGGTCGAAGGCTCCGTCCACCGCCTCAGAATAGGCGACCACGGCGGCTACGCTGGGTGCGTGCGCCAGTTCCGCTCTTCCAACCTGTACGCGCCCATGGGCGACCAGCCGCGCGCGATCGAGGAGATCGCCGCCTCCGTCGCCGAGGGCAACCGCTTTCAGACGATCCTCGGCGCGACCGGAACGGGCAAGACGGCGACCATGGCCTGGACGATCGAAAAGCTCCAGCGCCCCGCGCTCGTCATCGCGCACAACAAGACGCTCGCCGCGCAGCTCTGCAACGAGTTCCGCGAGTTCTTCCCCGAGAACGCGGTCGAGTACTTCGTCTCGTACTACGACTACTTCCAACCGGAGGCGTACATCCCCCAGGCCGACCTCTACATCGAGAAGGACTCGTCTCGGAACGACGACATCGCGCGGCTCAGGCTGTCGGCGACGTCGTCGCTGCTCACCCGCCGCGACGTCGTCGTCATCGCCTCCGTCTCGTGCATCTACGGCCTCGGCTCGCCGGAGGAGTGGCGCGAGCGCGTGCTCATGCTCGAGGTGGGGGAGACCCACGACCGCGACGAGGTGCTCACGAAGCTCATCGAGAGCCAGTACGTCCGCAACGACACCGTCCTCGGGCGCGGCCGCTTCCGAGTCAAGGGCGACCTCGTCGAGATCCAGCCGGCGAACGTCGAGACCGCGTACCGCGTCTCCTTCTTCGGCGACGAGGTCGAGCAGGTCACGCATTTCGACCCGCTCACGGGCGAGGTGTACTCGCATCTCGACAACCTCGTGATCTGGCCCGCGACCGAGTACGTGACGTCGAAGCCGACGATCGAGCGCGCCGTCGACGAGCTGCGCGCCGAGCTCGAGCAGCAGGTCGCGAGGTTCGAGAGCGAGGGACGGATGCTCGAGGCCCACCGCATCCGCCAGCGCACCGAGTACGACCTCGAGATGATGAAGGAGCTCGGCTTCTGCTCCGGGATCGAGAACTACTCGCGCGCTCTCGAGGGCCGCCCGGTCGGCTCGCACCCCTTTACGC
>JBOHBA010000010.1:0-2998 GCA_050698095.1 Gaiellaceae bacterium | reverse complement strand
GGTTCCGTCGTAGTCTGGGCACGGGATGCGCGCCGGACGGGACGAGCGCGCCCGCGTGCGGGGCGCGCAGCGGGGGTCAGTCTCGGATCTCGAGGCTCTCTTCCGCATGCACTGGCCGCGCGCATTTCGGGCCGCGTACCTCGTCACGCACGATTCCGGCGCAGCGGAGGACATCGCGCAGGAGTCGTTCCTCGCCGCGATTCGGGCGCTCGATCGCTTCGATCGCCGGCGGCCGTTCGGCCCGTGGCTTCACCGTATCGCCGTCAACCGCGCCATCGACTGGACGCGCGCGCGACGTCTGCGCTCCGAGGTCGAGCTTTCCGAATCGCTCCCAGCGATGGAGCCCCCAACCTCGCCGGGCACAGACCTGATGGCGAGCCTTGCGCAGCTCTCACCGGAGCACCGCGCGGTGGTCGTGATGCGCTACGTCCTCGAGTTCACGCCGGGTGAGATCGCCGACGCGCTCGACCTTCCTCGCGGCACCGTCAATTCCAGGCTTCGACGCGGCCTCGACGCTCTCGGAGGCGAGCTGTGAGAAACGCGCTCGGGCAGATCGACGTCCCCGGCGAGCACGAGGCCCGCGAGCGAACGTGGACCGTCCTCGACGCCGCGTTTGCCGAACGCCAGCCGACCTCGCGCCGGTCACCGCTGCCGAGGATCGCGGCTGTGGCTGTGGCAGCCACAGCGCTTCTCCTCGCGGTCGTGAGCCCGCCCGGACGGGCGGTGCTCGACGAGATCAGGGAAGTGGTCGGCGTCGAGCGAGCCCAGCCGGCGCTCTTCTCGCTCCCCGCGCCCGGACGGCTGCTCGTCGCCTCGGACGCGGGCGTGTGGGTCGTCCAGGAGGACGGCTCGAAGCGCCTACTCGGCGACTACCGCGAGGCGAGCTGGTCGCCATTCGGCCGTTTCATCGTGGCGGCGCGAGAAAACGAGCTGGCCGCGCTCGAGCCGAATGGCGACGTGCGCTGGACGCTTCCCCGTCGGGGAGTTCGCTTCCCGCGCTGGATCGGCTCGGAGACAGACACCCGCATCGCGTATCACGGCCGGAACGTGCCGCGCGTGGTGGCCGGTGACGGCGCAGACGACAGCCCGGTCTGCGCGGTCTCGGCGCGCCCGATTGCCCCGGCCTGGAGACCGGGCGCCGGCTTCGTGCTCGCACTCGTCGCTCCGAGCGGCACGCCGTACATCGTCGATCTCGACGGCTGTGTGGTGCGCTGGACCGCTGCCGCGGTCGCTCGGCCTCGACGAGTCGAATGGTCGAGCGACGGCACACGCCTGCTCGTCATTGGAGCAAGCGCGATTCGTATGATCGACGGCCGCACAGGCCGGGTCGTTGCATCCACCCTCGGGGCCGACGCAGCGTGGCGTCCCGGGAGTCGCACCCTCGCGCGGATCTTCCACCAAGGCAAGGCAAGCCGAGTGATCGTCGGCCGCAAGGTCGTGTTCAGTGCGACCGGGCGACTTGTGCAGCCGGCTTGGACACCCGACGGCCGCTGGCTGGTCGTCGGCTGGCCGACGGCCGACCAGTGGGTCTTCGTGCGTGCGGACGGCAAACGTATTCGCGCGGTCTCGAACGTCTCCGAGCAGTTTCGCTCACGAACGTTTCCGAGAATCGAGGGCTGGTGCTGCACGCCGTGAGCTGATAGCCTTAGTAGTACTTCAACCAGTAATACTCCTATTCAGCCATGGCCGGACGGGTCACCAGCAAAGGACAGATCACCATCCCGCTCGAGATCCGCGACAAGCTCGGGATCCAGCCCGGGTCGGTCGTCGAGTTCGAGCTCGTCGACGGTGGCGTGCTCGTGCGAAGGTCGAACGACAGGGGCGGACGCGGTGCCGCCCTGGTAGGGCGGATTCGGGGAACGGCCACGACAGGGATGTCGACAGACGAGATCATGCGCCTCACACGCGAATGACGCGCTTCGTGCTCGTCGACTCGAACGTGCTTCTCGACGTCGCCACCGAAGATCCCGACTGGGCGCAGCGTTCCAGCGCAGCGCTTGCTCGCGTTGCCAACGAGTCGGCGCTCGCCATCAATCCGATCGTGTACGCGGAGGTGTCCGTCGGCTACGCCCGAGTCGAGGAGGTCGATGTCGTCTTCCCGCCAGCGACGTTCGCTCGCCTCGCTCTCCCCTGGGCAGCCGCGTTCCTCGCCGGGAAGTGCTTCGTCGAGTACCGGCGCGCTGGGGGCACGCGCACGTCCCCCCTGCCGGACTTCTACATCGGCGCGCATGCCGCTGTCGAAGGGATGCCGCTGCTGACGCGCGACGCAGCCCGTTACCGAACCTACCTGCCGCGGCTCGAGCTGCTCACGCCGTAATCTCCGCTCGTGCTCGAGGTCGGCGACCGCGTTCCCGACGTCCGCGTGTGGGCGACGCTCGGCGAGGACGCGCGGTCGCTGCACGACGTGCTCGGCGCGGGGCTCTCGCTGCTCTGCGTCTACGTCTACGACTGGTCGCCCGGGTGAACGACCGAGCTCCAGCTCCTGCGTGACAGGGGCGACGACCTGGCGGCGGCGGGAATCCGGCCCTTCGGCCTCTCGCGCGACTCGCTCTGGTCGCACCGAGCGTGGGCGGAGATGCTCGGCGTCGAGTTCCCGCTTCTCACGGACTGGGAGGGCGACGTGATCCGCGCGCTCGGCGTCGAGCGCGAGGTGTCCGGGATGTCATCGGTCGGGATGCGCTCGGCGTTCCTCGTCGAGAACGGCGAGACAATCGTCGCGGCGTGGATGCTGGGCAGCGAGATGCCCGACGTCGACGCGGTGATCCAAGCTGCGACGACGCGAGGCTAGCGACCGATTATCCGGACCTTGCGGCGGATTCGGTTCTTGCCGACCTTCCACGTGATCCAGCCGAGCAGGGCGTACAGGGTTCGCTTCATCCCGGGTCGTTACCCGTTTCGGGGACCGCCGAAACCGCCCGTGCCTGTCGGCTCAACCAGGCGTCCCCGCCATCTGCATCGCTTCCCAGGCTGCCCGCGCGTCCTCGGTCGTCGGATCGAA
>JBOHBA010000009.1:0-4598 GCA_050698095.1 Gaiellaceae bacterium | reverse complement strand
AGTTCCCGGAGACGTAGTAGATCATCTCCTCCGACTGCAGATTGGAGTGGTGGTACGGGATCGGTACGGCGTCCGGGTCGAAGTCGAGATGGCGCGGGCAGAACGAGCAGATGACGAAGTTCGGCCCCTGAAAGGTCTGGTGCGCAGGCGGCGGCTGGTGGATACGTCCCGTGATCGGCTCGAAGTCGTGGATCGAGAACGTCCAGGGGTAGAGGAACCCGTCCCAGCCGCCGCCGTCGCATCAGACTTTCCAGGGGCCGAACTTCGTCATCTGCTCGTTCTGCCCGCGCCATCTCGACTTCGACCCGGACGCCGTTCCGATCCCGTACCACCACTCCAATCTGCAGTCGGAGGAGATGATCTACTACGTCTCCGGGAACTTCGGCTCGCGGAAGGGGATCTCGGTCGGCTCCATCACCCTCCATCCCTCCGGGCTACCGCACGGACCTGCGCCCGGCCTTGCCGAGAAGGCGCTCGGCGTTCGTGAGACGACCGAGCTCGCCGTCATGTGCGACACCTTCAGACCGCTCAAGCTCTCGACGTTTGCGCGCGACCTCGACGACGGGCACTACGCCCTTTCGTGGTACGAGCCGCCGTCCGATGAGCCGGATCTCGCGGGAGTGACGAGCCACCTCTAAGGGCCGACAGTGATGCGATAGGCGGCTACTGCGCGCTCGTTCAGCTCGCCTGCGTAGCGGAACAGGAAGCTGCCGTCTTGAAGCTCGCCTGTGACCTGCGCCAGAAGCGTTCCGTCGCGGCCGATCGCCGTCGCCCGCAACGGACGCTCGGAGCTCCACGAGGAGGGCGGCTCCACCGCGAGGTTCGTGTCGGCGCCCAGCGGGTGCCGCACCGTCACACTGGACTCGGCACGTTCCACGATCACGTAATGCGTGCCCTCGGATAAAGCGACCCCGTCGAAGGTATCTCGGAATGCGCCCGCGACGAGGCGATCGTCCCGCGTACGAGCGAGGAAGCCGTTCGGGGCGATGCCGTAGCCGCCGGTAGTGTGCACCGCGCTCGTATCCCAGTTCGCACGGACGACGAGATCGCCGAAGGTGCTCTCCGTCATCTTCGGCGCGACGTTGCGATATCCGGTGAGTCGCACTCCCGCGTAGTGTGGGCCGACAGCACGCTGCAGATCTCCGACGACGTCGAGCCATGGACTCCGGAGCGAGTCGATCCAGTCGTTCCAGCTATAAGAGCTGACGAGGCCGAAGGCCATGTTCCAGGCCAGGACCTCGGCGTCGGCGGTCATGGTGCCGTCGTAGAGGTCGTGCTGGTAGAGCAGGACCTTGTCGTGGAAGAGCCACGTAGCGAGCGGATATGGCTCCCAGTTGTCCTCGCCGAATATCTTGTCGGGGAGGTCGTGCTCGCGATCCATCATGAGCATGCTTCCGTGGAAGCCCGTGAAGTCACGGGCAAGGCGGTCCCAGCCGTCTTCGGCCATGAGGCATCGCTCGGTGTACGGCGCCATCACCGCGAGCCAGCCGTCGTAGTACGCGACCGGGCTCGGCGCAGCGCGGTTGAAGTCGCGAATCCACGGTCGTGCGCCCACCTGATCGAAGAAGAGGCAGTCCGCAGGGACATCGGTGCGCCACTCCTGCACGAGCCGCGCCACTCGGCTGCGCACGAACGGGACGAAGGGCGAGACGACGATCCCGGACTTCGGACCGTAGGCGTCGACGACCGGCTTGCCGGTCCTGTCGATGACCGCGATATCGCTCCGCTGGAGCGGCGACGGGAGAGATCGCATCGTGGGGGAGTCGTCCGACCACCAGCTGACGTTCAGATACGGCATCACGAGCTGATCGTGCGCATGCGCCGCCTCGACGACGGAGGCGAAGTCGGCGTTCGTCCCCCAGCGGGGGTCGGGCGGCAGGAAGTCGGGATCGCTCTCGTCGTGCCCGCCCGGTTGGAAGGCGACCGGGTGCAGGAGCGCCGGCGAAGGGAGGCGCGACAGGTCCTCACCCCAGTCCCGGAACGGCTTCAGCTTGACGAGGTCCGCCTTGATCAGCGGCGCTCGCGCGAGGGTGTCGAGGCGAGCCCCCAGCTTCGCACGTACCGACGGGTACTCGTCGATGCCGTTGTCCCCCCGATAGGCGAGGATCGAATGCCGAACGGTCTGGCCGATTCGAATGCGGACGACGGGGCTCGTCCATTTCCCGCGCGCAGGAATCCACGACTGAAACTGATGGACGAGGCAGAACGACGGACCCGAGCAGCGGCCGGGAGACGGATGCCGCAGGAAGCCGAGCACCACCGGGTGAATCGGGCCGGGGTTGACCGAGTAGAGCGACATGTGCCCGCCCCCGGCGTCGAGACCGAGAAAGTCCGCGAAGGCCCAACGGGACGGGTACACGTGAAGGTCGTTCCCGACTCGTGTGAAGTAGCCCGGCTTGAGTCGAACCCCTGGCAGCACGTTCGGCGCATAGCCTGCCTCGACGGTGCGCACGTCCCCGAACAGCTCGCCCGGAAGTGAGACGTTGGTCAGCACTGCGCCACGGTTCTCGACAGAGAGACGAAGATCGAAGAACTGCGCGCGTGCGCGGAGCAGGACTGTGGCCGAGCCGAGTGCGGGATCGCTGTACTCGAGCGTCAACGTCGCCGACGCGGCGTTCCACCGGTACGAGAAGCGGCGAGCGCCTCGTGCGGTGAACGAGCACGCATCCTTGAGCGCGGGCCGGCCTCTCGACTCCACGCGCCACAGGCAGCCCTTCGTCCCCTGCACGAGGCGGGCGCTCGCAGCCCGGTCGACGAGATCGAGGATCTTCCCGTTGCGCTTGTCGAGCGTGAGCCGGTACGCGGGCGCCGTCACGACGAGGCGACCGGCTCGCCGATCGTCGAAGCTGATTCCGGGGAGCTGCGCGAGAGCTGCCGTGCCAGACGGAGCGGCCCCGGTGAGCAGCGCGAGCGCGGCTGCCGCCACGCCCACCGGCCAAAGCGGACGCCGCGTACCGCGCAGCCGAGGATGCGCGCTCAACGCGCTGCGACCTCGTCGTGCATGAGATGACTCATCATGTCCGTGTGCGCCGACGGCATCGTCTGCCAGGCTTGCTTCGAGTAAGGATGCCGATGCGATGAGAGTCACCGCGTGCTCGTTCGGGTGCCATTCGATCACGGCGTCGCTGCTCGTCGCGCTGTCCCTCCTCACCGTGATGCCGGGATCGACCGGCACGTCGGCCTCGGCAGCGGTCGGACGACTCCATGAGCCGGCCGGCCTCGAGCAGTTCGCAGACTCGTTCGTGACGCGATCGGGGACGCGGCTCGTCGTGGCCGGCCGGCCGTTTCGCTTCGGCGGCGCGAACATCGAATGGCTCGGCCTGGCCGGATACGGGCCCTTCGATCCCACCGGCCCGCACTTCCCGAGCAACTACGAGATCGACGACGCGATGGCCACGGCCAGGGAGATGGGAGTCAAGGTCGTCCGAAGCCAGACGATGGGCGACTCGGTCGGCTGCGATCTATGCGTCGAGCCGACCTTGGGGCGTTTCAACCAGGCCGCGTTCGAACGAATCGACTACGCGCTCAGGTCGGCTCGCGCCCACGGCATCAAGGTCATCCCGACGATCGTCGGCGACGACGCGCGCGCTGGCGGAACGGGGTGCGTCTACCTGCGCTGGCGAAGCATCTCCGTCCCGAACTGCTCGCTGATAGACATGCCGCCGTTCTGGACCGATCAGACGGTGATCGGTGACGTCAAGGAGCACGTCAAGGCGCTCCTCGAGCACGTCAACGTCTACACGCGCGTCGCCTACAAGGACGACCCGACGATTCTCGGCTGGGATCTCTTGAACGGCGGGGGCAGCCCTGTCCCTTGGACACGACGGATTGCGAGCTACATTCGCAGCCTCGACAGCCGTCACCTCATTCTCTCCGGGCCCGAGAACGCAGGCATCGGCGGTGTCGACGTCTGCGTGAGCTTCGTCTACCCGCACTGGTACCAGCCGCTCGCCTCGTTGAAGCGGGGCATCGCGAAGTGCAAGCGAGCCGGCAAGCCCTTCGTCGCCTACGAGTACGGGTGGGACAAGACGAACTATTCGACTCTGAGCCGCTTTCGCGGCTTCCTCGACTCGCTCGAGAACGCTCCCGAGATCGCAGGCGACGCGTTCTGGGCGTTGCAGGCCCACAACGACGGCCACGGGTGGATGCCGATTCCGGCAGACACGTCCGATCCGACGACCGCGCGCTCCCTCGAGAGCGGACAGTGGTGGGCCTTGTACTACACGGGGATTCAGACAATGGTCAACACCGCTGCCGACATGGCCGCACGTGCGCAACTCATTCGGAGCCACAACTACCGCATGGGCGGCTTGCGAGTGCCGGCACACGCGATTCCCCCGCCGCCCGGCATCACCTCCGTCGTCTTCGGCCCGACGAGCTTCACCGGGCGGATCGGCGCGAGGGTCTACTGGCAGGGCTCGGCCGGCGCGAAGAACTACAGCGTCCAGCGGGCGGCGGCCGCGGGCGGCCCGTGGACGACGATCTGCGCGCGGTGCGTCACCGACGTGGACGACGGCTTCGCCGACGTCAGCTCGGGCGCGCAGGGCAGCTGGTACCGAGTGGTTCCGTACAACCTCGACGGCAGGGCCGGTCCGGCG
>JBOHBA010000008.1:0-11094 GCA_050698095.1 Gaiellaceae bacterium | reverse complement strand
GCGCTCGTGGGGCGAACTCGAGGCGCCATATCAGGCGGCTCGCGTGCGTCTGCTCATCGGCGTCGCCTGCCGCGAGCTCGGCGACGGTGCCAGCGCCCAGCTCGAGTTCGAGGCGGCGCGCGGCGCGCTCGAGGAGCTGGGTGCCCGACCCGATCTCGCGCGCCTCGCGCGGCTAGCGGGCTCGTCGCGCCCGGGAGGGCTGAGCCGTCGCGAAAACGAGGTGCTCACACTCGTGGCCGCTGGGAAGACCAACCGCGCGATCGCGTCGGAGCTCTTCATCAGCGAGAAGACGGTCGCGCGCCACGTCAGCAACATATTCGCGAAGCTGGGGCTCTCCTCCCGGGCTGAGGCCACCGCGTACGCGTACAAGCACGGCCTCGCCCGGTAGCGACTACACAGAACTACCCATCTCGCGTCCTCGCGAAATTGGGTCTTTCGCCCGAAGTCGGAGCGCTGCTCGCCCCCTACGGTCAATGCGAACCCGCTATCGAGGAGGAAACGATGACTACGAGTCAGGGCGAAGCGACCACGGCCGAAGAGCACGCGGAGCCGCCGGAGGCCTGGGACGCTATCGCGGAGGGCTACGACCGGTACGTGGCTCCCCAGGAGGCCGATCTCGCGAACGAGGCGCTCCGAGTTGCCGGGCTCGAGCCGGGCGAGCGCTTCCTCGACGTCGCGGCGGGGCCGGGTGGCCTCAGCCTGCCGGCGGCACGCCTGGGCGCACGGGTAGTAGCCACGGACTGGTCGCCGGCGATGATCGAGCGCTTCGAGGCGCGCGTCCGCGAAGAGGGCCTGCACGAGGCCGAGGGGCGCGTGATGGACTGTCACGCCCTCGAACTGCCGGAAGACAGCTTCGACGTCACCGGGTCGCAGTTCGGAGTCATGCTCGTGCCCGACCAGCCGCGTGCGTTTCGCGAGATGGTCCGGGTGACGAAGCCCGGCGGGCGCGTCCTCGTCATCGCCTACGGCTCGCCCGAGGAGTTCGAGACTCTCCAGTTCTTCATCGGAGCACTGACGGCCGTCGCTCCTGAGTTCCCGGGCCTCCCCGACGATCCGCCACCCCTCGAGTTCCAAGTGGCCGACCCGGACGTCTTCCGCACGCGGCTGACCGACGCCGGGTTGAAGGACGTCGTCATCGAGCGCACGGCGGAGCGGCCGACGTTCCGCTCGGGGCAGGAGCTGTGGGACTGGGTCTTCTACAGCAACCCGATTTCCGGCGCGGTGGTCGCAGACCTCACTGAGGATCAGCGAGCGAGATTGCGTCAGGTCCTTGACGGCATGCTCCGCGAGCGCGCTGGGGCGAACGGCCGAGCCGTCCTCACAAACGCGGTCAACATCGGCATCGGGACAAAGTGACGGAATTCAGCCTCGTGTCACCAAGGGCTAGGGCTCATGCGGGTTTCGCAATGCCGCTAGCGAGCTGAGTGGCCCCGGGAGGGATCAAGCACCGTGCAAATCGAGATGTCTTCGCCGCCGAGCCCTGCACCGGGGTATGCACTGCATCGCACGAATCGCACGTTTTGCACGGTTCGGCGCCGGGGAGGGCGACCCGGAGCGACTTCGGTCTGGTCGTGGAGGACATGCGATTCGACGGACGCTTCGACGAGGGTGCGACGCGCGACAGGCATCCACCGAGTGCAGGCCTCGAAGCTTCTCATTCACTTGAACTGCTCTTCATTCACTTGAACTGCTCTGGCGACCGAAAGCGAAAACTGGGCGATCGGGCACAGTCAGGGTGATGGAGCCGAATCCGTCCGATGCGGATTGCCTGGCCCGCTCGGTTGACGAGCCGAGAGCGTTCGAGGTGCTCTTTGATCGGCACTTCGGCGCCGTCCACGGGTACTTCCATCGACGAGCGGGTCGCAACATCGCCGACGAGCTCGCTGCTCAGACGTTCGGGCTCGCCTTCGAGCGGCGCGGGAGCTGTCGCTCGAGGGACAGCGCCCAACCGTGGCTGTACGGCATCGCGACGAGCCTGCTCCGTCGGCGCCGACGGGTGGAGCGTAGACAGCTGAACGCCTACGCTCGCACTGGAGTCAACGACTGGGTCGCCTACGAAGACGAGACGACGGCCCGAGTCGACGACGCGGCCCACGCCGCTCAGCTGGCCCAAGCACTCGCTGCCATGCGTCTGCGAGAGCGCGACGCGCTGCTTCTCTATTCCCTCGCCGATCTCAACTACGAGGAGATCGCCGCCGCACCCGACGTCTCGGGGTTTTGGCAGCTCACGCGCGTTCCGCTCGGGACGTCTTCGCTCGCGACGGTGTAGGCTCAGAGCGACTACCTCGGCGTTCGAGGGGGTGATCGAGGAGGGACGTGACGGGCATCGACGACCCACCGACGAACCGGTCGCGCACGAGATACTGGCAGCCTGCGCCGCTCATAGTTGCGCCTGCGGTGCTGTTTGCCGCGTTGGTCGTCCACCCGTACATCGGCGGGCGCTTGCCCAATGATGAATCGGTCGCCAGAGCGGTCGTGGACGCGCCAACACGCTGGGCAGTTGCCCACCTTGGAGCCAGCGTGGCATCGGCACTGATGATCCTGGCCTTCCTCGCTGTTCGGAGCTACCTCCATCGGGCGGGAGAGGACCGTCTGAGCACCGTCGGGATGCCGTTCGTCATCGTCGGCAGCACGCTGTTCGCAGTCTTGCCGGGAATGGAGTTCGTTCCGTTCGCGGTGGCGGAGACCGGCGGCACGGTTGACGAGGTCGCGGCCGCGCAGGACGCGATAACGGGATGGTTTGCCGCCGTCCTCGTCGTCGGCGGCATCCTGTTCGCGATCGGAGTGTTCAGCTTCGCCCGGGCCATCTCCATAGCCTCGGTGGGAAGCCGCGAGCTGACCCGTATCGTCGTTATCGCGTTGGTGAGCATGGCGATCTCTCGGTTCGTCCCGTTCGCTGCCGTGCAGTTCTATGTGCAGGGTGTCGCGGCCATCGTGGCCCTGTGGCTGCTCGCGTACGTCGTTTGGACGCGGCCCGTGCCGTCCACGGCTGGAGCAGCCTAGGAGGGATCGGCGCCGTCTTCGCTTGTCGTCGCTTTCTCTTCCGCGCGACGGCTGCCTGGACACGTGCCATGAAACGGCCGTCGTGGGTCGCGAGGCATCTCCGTTCGCCGTCGCGAGACGCGTTACCCCGGCGGCGTCGACGACGTCGAAGAAGTCGTCAAGGTCCTTCGGCTGACGGTGTAGCCCGTCGCTGTGCCAGGCCAGGACAGCGTCGATCAAGCCTGCCGAGATATCCTCCAGGAGTCGACGCATGGGCGAAGCTGGTGACCAGCGACGTCCTGCCCATGCCGGGGCTCACCGGTGACGAGAACCATGTGGCCGTTGCCCAACGCCGCGGCGGCGCACGTTTCAACAAGCGCCGCCAGCTCTTCAGCGCGCTCGAGGAGCTCCACACATCAACGATAGACCCGGACCGAGACCCGCTTCAGACGAGCTCGATTTCCGGATGCGGCGAGAACGGCGCAAGCGGCGGGCGGATCCGCCGTGTCGCCAGGGCTCGCGAGAGCCCGGGGTAGCACCGGGGTATGCACCGCCTCGCAATGCCGACCGGTGGACCTCAGTTCATACCCTCGACCGTGACCCGCCTGCCCGAGGGCGGGTCCAGCGGAGCACGCGCAACTAGTGCGTACGCGTGCCCCGCCGGTCCCGATTCGCCAACGTGGTTACTTCCGCTTTGGCGGGTAGTCGCTCGGATCGCGCTCGTCGGTCCCGTGCGCCCGCTCCTTGCCGTTGGCGTGCCGATCGCCGTCCATGTCGTGATCGCACACGTCGCCCCTGCCGTCGCGGTCGATGTCGGCCTGGTCGGCGTTGGCGTGGTCCGGGCAGTTGTCGGTCGTGTCGATCGCACCATCGCCGTCCAGGTCGCTGCCCGCGGTCACGGTCCGCGACGTGGTCGCAAGGACCTGCCCTTCGTCCTCCCAGTCGACGCGCAGCTGATGTGTGCCCGATGCGACCTGCACGGGGATGTCGAATGCGTCGGGGCCGTTGGCCGTGTCCACGCCCTGGCTTGCAGCGAGGACGCCGTCGACGTAGACGTGGACGTACTCGGTCGCGCCGGTCGGACAGCCGTTGGCTCCGTTCCCAGGCGTGTCCGGGCAGACGTCGTCGGGGTCGACCACGCCGTCTCGGTCGCGATCCGGGCAGCCGGTCGGCGGCGAGCCGGCGGCCTCGGGGCACCGGTCGCTGCTGTCGGCAACGCCGTCCCCGTCGGTGTCGGCGTCGATGGTGGCGGTCAACGTGTACGTGGAGCCGGTTGCGTCGGTGACGAAGTACGGATCCACCTGGATGTCGAGCCGACCCTGGACGTCGGCGAGCACGACGCGCTCCCACCGGTTCGCGGTCGCGCCCGCATCCCCGGAGTCCGCTGCGCCGGTCACATAGAGGTCGAGGTCAGTGCCTCCGACGCTATCGGTCCAGGTCAACTGGAACTCGACAGTGCTCCTCACCGGGACGTCCAGGTGGAAGCGGTGGCTCGGATCCAGCGGCGTTTGCGAGGTCGTGCCGAAGCTCGAGTTCTGCGGGAAGAACGTATTGCCCCCCTCGTGCTCGAACGTGGCGTTGTCGGCTAGCGCGCCCGCCGAGGGTGCTGCCAGCAGCCGCGCGTCGGCGACGCCCACCGTGTGGCCCAGCTCCGGCGCGCGGTCGTCGACCGTGCCCGTGCTGAGCGCTCCGTACGCTGACTGGCTGCTCACGAGGTACGGAGACACGATCCCGGCGGCGGCCAGGTAGTCACGCGGAACGTGGAACGTCACGGTCTTCGCGGCGAGGTCCCAGCTGGAGGTACCGTCGGGCATGTACGCACCGGCTCCGCTGTCCCAGGTCTTCGGGTTGCTGTCGATCGGGTAGCGGACGAACGAGTCGAGCTTCCGCCCTCCGATGATCGCGCTGTAGCTCGTCGGGCTCAACACGCTCGTGGTCGGCCAAAGGTCCGTGAGCTGCATCTTCACGTCGAGGTGGGTTGGCGTGACGGCGACGGCCAGATCACGGATCTCGGTGACAGGAGCGGTGGCGTCGTTGTCCGCGTCGTCATAGAAGCCCGTCGGTTGCGTCGGGGGTTGGTTGACGGCGATTCGCTCCACGGTTCCGGTGACGTTGAACGCGCCTTCGGCGGACCTCGCGCCGTCCTGTGGCGCGGTGACCGTCAGTTGCGGTCGTGTGGAGGTCTCCGGAGTCGGCACCCAGTTGGTGCGCGACCCGGGTTCCAGCCCGAGGTCCGGCTGGGGGCAGTCGAGCGGCGATCCGGTGCTGGACGCGTAGAGGTGGTCGCTCGGGTGCTGGACCTGGAACGGGTTGCCTCCTTCGCCGATCTGATCGTTGGCGAGCAACGGGTCGGCGTCGTCGACTTTCGCGTCGCCGTTGGCATCGAGGTAACGGCTCATGCGGATCGCAAAGCCCTCGACGTCGAGAGTCGACACGCACTTGTTGCGGTCGGGGGGATCGGAGCTGTACGCCATGATGTCGTTGGTCGGCACCACGCCCCACGCTCCTTCGGCGCCGTCACCGACATGACCGAGCGTGAGGCAGTGCCCGAACTCGTGGCTGACGAGGTCGAAGAGGTTGAAGACGTCGAGCTGCTCGGGCGCCGGGTCGATGGCGCCGTTGATCGCGAAGCAGATGTTGCCGCCGGCGCCGCCGCAATCCTCGACGTACGTGCCGGTGCGCTCCTGGTGGTGATCGTTGAAGCCCGGGAGGTTCTCCCAGTACTCGAAGTCGAACGGGTTCTGCACGTTGTGGCAGGGCACCAGGTTCTCGTTGGTAAACACGAAGTTCACCGGGTCGATCCCGATGCCCACGCCGCCCACCGGGTTGCTAGCGATCACCACGATCTCTGGGTCCACGATCGGGTAGGTGGTGAACTCGCCGCCGTCGCCGCCCTGGAGGTCGAAGTGGTCGACAGTGATGTGGAAGTTCGTGCCGCTCGCGAGCCACTCGAGGCCCATCTGCGGCGCGAGGTAGTCGATACCGCCTTCCCACATCTCGACCGACTGGCGCATGATGCGCATGTCACGCTCGGCCGTTGGTGAGACCGGGACCATCACCAGCACGTCGATCTGGGGCGAGTCGAGCGCGTTGAGGCCGGTCCGCATGTGATGACAGATGTTGTTGGGGTCGTCGAGGGACATGTCCCGGATGCAACCCGGCGGGAAGTTGTCGGCGCCGAAGTGCGTCCCCGAGTAGTGCTCGCCGGGGCTGGCACCCGCTGGGCCGCTGCCGACCGCTATGGCGAGCGCGAGCGCGAACGCGACCGCGAGCAGCGGGCACACGTGCTTACGCGAGCTTGGATCTTTCGTCCGAAGAGGCCGAGGCTCGTCCATTTTCCCTCCTACTCCCAACGAAGGGCGGGATGTTCAGGCGATCCCGCGTGTCAACACTGACAGTGGTGTCAATCCAGAGATCATGCCAGATCGGTTCCCGCCTGTCAACACCCATAGTGGTGTCACCTACGGCCTAGTCGCCAACACGTCGGGCCAGGATCAGTCTCGTGGACGGCTGTGCGTCCCAAACGTACGTACGTCAGCCCTACAGTATTGGCAACATATGCTGGCAGTTACAGAGTTTTCCATGGCCCCGGGAGGAGTCGAACCTCCGCCCACAGATTCGAAGTCTGTCGCTCTATCCACTGAGCTACGGGGCCAGTGGGAGCACGGTAGCGAGATCAGCCGTTACGCGGCGCGCTCGGCTTCGAGTGTGTCTCGCACGTGCGCGACCAGGACTCGGACGACATTCGGGTCGAACTGCGTTCCGGCGAGGCGCATGAGCTCGTTCAGCGCCTCCTCCTGCGTGCGCGCTGCCTGGTAGGGGCGGTTCGAGGTCATCGCGTGAAGTGCGTCGCACGCACTCACGATCCGCGCTGCGAGCGGGATCTCCTCGCCGGCGAGCCCGTCGGGATACCCGCTCCCGTCCCAGTGCTCGTGCGAGGACCGCACGATGGTGGCGATGCTGCGCAGCCCCGGCGACGCTCGCAGGATGCGCTCTCCGACGAGGGTGTGCTGGTGAATGAACGCCCACTCGCGCTCGTCGAGCGGCCCTGGCTTCTGCAGGATCTCGTCGGGGACGGCGAGCTTGCCGAGGTCGTGCAGCTGCGCGGCTCGCGCGAGGTCGTCGAGCTCGTCCCGGCGCAGGCCGAGCATGCGGCCGCTCTCGACCGCGAGCGAGCCGACCCCTTCCAGGTGCTCGTACAACTCGGGCTCGCGGAGCGCGAGCGCCTCGAGCAGCGCGCCCATCGTACGGTCGCTCTCGCCGCGCCTCGAGTGCTTGTGCGCGTACAGGCGCTCGTCTGCGATCTGCAGGGCGTGGCTGGAATCGGTCGCCTCTTCCTGGAGCATCACCGCGCCGACCGAGCTCTCAATCCGGAACCCCTCTCCGTGCTCGGTGAGCGCTTCGCAGGCCTGCTGGATCAGCGGCTCGGCTTCTGCGCGGGCGGCAGGCACGATCACGCAGAACTCGTCGCCGCCGAGGCGATATGCCGCTCCTCGCGATCCGGGAACCTCGCAGAGCTTCGTGCCCAGGCGCGCGAGGAGGGTGTCTCCAGCCGGATGGCCGAACGTGTCGTTATAGCCCTTGAAGCCGTCGAGATCGAACATCATCAGCACTGCCGGCTCAGCCTTGTCACTCGCGAGCCGGTGCTCGAGATCGAGCAGCAGCTTGCGGCGGTTCCCGAGCCCGGTGAGTGCATCGGTCGTCGCCTCGTGCCGGGTGAGGAGGTAGAGCTTTCGGTTCTCCCGGAACGTCAGGCCGAGCCGCACGATCACGAGGAGCAGAACAGCCGACGCCAGAACGACCGCCAGCAGGTTGACCGTGCGGAAGTGGTCGTACACGAGAATGCCGGTCGCGAGGAGGGCGCACGCGATCGGAACCGCGAGCAGCGGCCGCCCCTCGACCTCGAGCCGTGTCCGCTGGTCGTGCGCCCACGCCGCCGACCCGATGAGCAGCATCGAGGCCGGCCAGAGGATGTCGAGCCACGTGCCGTCCATGTACGTGCCGTTGGCCGACTGGAACAGGTACACGCTGTCGGCGATCGCTGTCGCGAATGCTCCGAGCCCGAGCAGGAGCCAGCGGCGACCGGGTCTCCAGGACGTCAACGAGAAGACTCCGAAGACCGCGGAAAGGAGGAGGACGTCACCGAGCGGGTACGCCAGGTTCGTGACCACGGTCGAGCGTGCGCCTTCGGTGCTCTCGAGAACCAGCTCCACAACGACGGCTGCGCCCAGGGCCGCAGCCGCGAGCGAGGCGGTCACACCGTCCAGCCAGAGGGTGCCGGCGATCGAGCGTGCCCGTTCCCGGAGAAGGAGCACGATGCCCACGTACACAAGCGGGTAGAAGCCGATGAATCCCGCGTCGGCCATTGACGGATACGACTCGGGCTCGAAGATCGCATACCAGATCTCGCCGAAGGCCCAGGATGCGAGCGCCGCGGTAATCGCGATCCAAGCGACCTGCTCGCGCTTGACGAGATAGGCGTGCGACCCCGCGATGACGCACGCCGAGA
Organism: Gaiellaceae bacterium; assembly: GCA_050698095.1. Taxonomy (GTDB): domain Bacteria; phylum Actinomycetota; class Thermoleophilia; order Gaiellales; family Gaiellaceae; genus GMQP-bins7. Next base: position 2,603 of record JBOHBA010000008.1, on the reverse strand, counting down.
CCATGAGCCCGCAGTAGACCCAGGTGTTGAAGAATCCGAAGAGAGCGAAGTCAGCGGGCGCGAAGACGACGAAGATCGCGAACGCGGCGAGGCCCACGGTCGCGGCCGCGCGCGTGAAGACGATCCATCCGCGATGAGACATCTCGGAACGAGAATCGGCTTGCGACTAGCGTTTCTTGAGTGCGCGAGGCCGTCTTCGCAGCGCCCGGCGGCCCCTCGGAGCGTTCCGAATGACCTCGCGAATCGAGCCGGAGCCCCCCTTTGCCCACGCGCACAGGGCAACGGCGCCGTAGAAGCCGAGTCGCGGCTTCATCGAACAGCAACCCGGGCAGCGGCAGGTGGGTGCGGCATTCAGCTCGCTCGCGTACACGCGCGGAACCCAGCGCGGGCCGCCCCAGCGCAGGTCGAACGCGAACGACCTCACGACATGCGCCCAGATCAGCCACGCCGTCCAGCGGGCGATACCGTAGAAGTACGAGGCGCGGTAGAGGGCGATGAGGGTCGTCTCCGAGAGATAGCGCCCTGCCCATTTCCAGAACGGGTCGGCTGCCATCACCGTCGTGCGGAAATACCCGCGCGTGATCACCCGCCAGCTCAGGAGCGCCCAGACGACGAACACACCGTCCCAGACGAATCCGAGCCCCGAGAAGTACGCGCCGGCGTCCGTGTACCGCCCCGTCTGGCCGGCGTATGCCCATGCTCCGGCGGCGAAGAGATGATCCGTGAAGGGGAAGAAGAGCATCGTGCCGACGGTGTCCCCGACGTCGGTGAGCGCGTGAGCCCACTGGCCGATGACGAAGCTGTAGGCGACGACCTTGTTCCGCCAGATCGCGTACAACAGCAGCCCGACGACGACGCCGAAGGCGAGCGAGTGCGTGAAGCCGAAGCCGGGCCAGCCGCGGTGGAACTGGGCGGGGTTGTCCGCCTTCAGCTCGACGCCGACGAGCGTGACCCCGTAGACGAACCACTTCGACGCGAGGTCGGGCGCGTACGAGCCGATCAGCAACGGGACGAATGCGACCCGCTTGCCGAGCTCCTTCTGGATGACGTACGGCTCGAGGTCGTGCGCGGCCCAGCTCATCGCGTGAGGCGGCGCATCAGAGCCGGCAGCGCGACGGCGCACACGAGCAGGTAGCCGGCGGCGACGACCCACGAGAAGAGGAACTCAACGAAGGCGACGCCGATTGCCACGTATAGCGCGCCTGCTGCGAGATACAGCGCGAGCTCGTGCCGGCCCCGGGCGAGCCCTTCGCGAAAATCGGAAGGCGAACCGTCCCCCCGCACGCGGGCGAGTATGACGGCGCCGGCGCGGTCCGGTCCGTCCGACCGGGGTCCTACCCTCGCGCCATGACTCTAGGGATCGTGGTTTTCGGCGCCGCGTTCCTCGTCGGGCTCGGGCTCGGCACATACACCCGACGACCCCTCGCGACGGCGACTCTCGTCCTCGGAAGCTTTACGGCGCTGCTCATGCTCGCGACCACGGGCGAGGTGCTCGGCGCCGCAGCCGTACTGGCCATCGTGGCCTTGCTCGGCCTCGTCTTCGAGAGCATGCGCGAGACGTTCGCGCTCATCGTCGGTCGCTACTGACCGCCCCTTTCGAGGCGATTGAGACCACCGCGTCCCCGGCGGGGTGACCAGGGGCTGGTCAGTGGCGAACGCTGACGCCCGCGGCCACGTCCTCCCCGGCGGGCAACAGTCGCCCGTCGCGCATGTGAATCACTCGGCGGGCGCGCTGCGCGATCGCCTCGTCGTGGGTGACGACGACGACGGTCCGCCGCCCCTCTGCGGACAGCCACAAGAGCAGGTCGACGATCTCGGCGCCGGTGCTCGAGTCGAGATTTCCGGTCGGCTCGTCCGCGAGGAGGACGTGCGGCTCGTTCGCCAGCGCGCGGGCGATCGCGACGCGCTGCTGCTCGCCGCCGGAGAGCTTGCTGGGCACGTGATCGGCGCGGGCCGCGAGGCCGACCGAGTCGAGCAGGCGCAGCACGGCGTCGCGGCGCTCGCGCGTCGACGTCCCGATCGGCGCGAGCGCGATCTCGACGTTCTGGGCGGCCGTCAGCGTCGGGATCAGGTTGAACTGCTGGAAGACGAAGCCGAAGGTGTGGAGTCGAAGCCGGCCGAGCTCACCGTCACCAAGGCGGCCGATGTCGCGCCCCTCGAACAGGATCTCACCCGCGCTCGGCCGGTCGAGAGCGCCGAGCAACTGAAGGAGCGTCGTCTTGCCCGACCCGCTCGGACCGGCGACCGCGACGGATTCGCCCGCTTCGATGGTCAGATCGACATCGCGAACTGCCTCCACGCGGTTCCCACCGAGCGTGTACGTCTTCGACACGCCGCGAAGCTCGTACGCTGAGGCAGGCTGGAGATCGGTCACGGTCACTTGGCTCACCTCCTCAGTCGATGTGGCGCAGGGCGTCGGCGGGACGGAGTCGTGCGGCGCGGAGGCTTCCGACGGCTCCCGCGACGAGACCGCCGAGAAGGGCGAGGCCGACTGCGACAGCGACGAGCGCGACGCTCACGGGAGCGTCGAGCGCAACGTCTGTCGAGCCGCCCTCGACGGCGCCCTGGCCGAATGGCCCGATGAACCGCGGGCCCTCCTGAGC
>JBOHBA010000007.1:0-4205 GCA_050698095.1 Gaiellaceae bacterium | reverse complement strand
GGGCTGCGCGTCTCGTCGTCGACGGTGCGCGGGGAGCTCGCGGAGCTCGAGTCCCTCGGGCTGCTCACCCATCCGCACACCTCGGCGGGGCGAACGCCGACCGAGAGCGGCTACCGGCTCTACGCCGAGGAGCTGGTCGAGACGGTCGAAGGACGTCCCGAGGGGATCGGCGTCGATCTCCGGTCCATGCGCGACGAGATCGAGCAGGCGCTGCGGGCGACGACGGACATGCTCTCGCAGGCGACGCGGCTCCTCGCACTCGTCTCAGCGCCCTCGCTCGAGACGGCGTCGATCCGCCACATCGAGGTCCTCGCGCTCCAGCCGACGAGCGTCATGGTCGTGGTCATCACCTCGACGGGCGGCGTGACCAAGCGCCACTTCCGGCTCGACGTGCCGGTCGACCCCGGTCTCGTCGCGTGGGCGTCGGAGTACCTCGAGGATCAGCTCGTCGGCGTGCGACTCGGCTCGAGCGCCGTTCGGCGTCGGCTCGAGGCGCCTGAGCTCGCACCGCGCGAGCGCGCATTTCTCGCGCTCATCGGTCAGACGTTGCTCGACCTCGGCTCCGAGAAAGGGCCGGAGGTGTTCGTCGGCGGAACGGCCGGGCTGCTGGATGGAGCGCGTGTCGAGGAGGTCGAGGCGACGATGCGCCTCCTCGAGCTTCTGGAGCGGCGCGCGGCCGTCCTCGAGCTCGTGAGCGAAGCGCTGGAGCCGCGTCGGCCGGTCGTGCATGTCGGCCCCCAGGTCGGCGGAGGACAGCTTCACGCGGTGTCGCTCGTCGGCGCCACGTACGGGATCCGAAGCACGCCGCTCGGCGCCGTGGGGCTCGTCGGCCCGCTGCGGATGGACTACGAGAAGGCGATCCGGACCGTGCGAGCGGCGGCATTCGAGCTTTCCCGCTTCGTCGAGGACGTCTACGAAGAGCCGTAAGTCGCAGTGGCCACCACCGAGAGCGACTACTACGACCTCCTCGGCGTCTCACGTGACGCGAGCGAGGCCGACATCAAGCGTGCGTTCCGGGGGCTGGCGCGCGAGCACCATCCCGACGTCTCCAGCGCGCCGGACGCCGACTCCCGTTTCCGGGAGATCGTCGAGGCGTACGAGGTGCTCTCCGACTCCGGCCGTCGCGCGACCTACGACCGCTACGGCAAGGCCGGTCTCAAGCGTGGCGGCTTCGAGCCGATGTACGCCGATTTCGGGAACCTCGCGGATGTGTTCGCCGCGTTCTTCGGCGAGGATCTCTTGGGCGGGGCGACCCGGAGGCAGCGCTCGCAGCGCGGGGGCGACGTCCAGGCCGTGGTCGAGATCGAGCTCGAGGAAGCCTTCACGGGAGTTCGCGTCTCGGTGCCGCTCGAGGTGGCGGTGCCGTGCGATTCCTGCGACGCGAGCGGCGCCGAGCCGGGGACCGGCGCGAGCACGTGCCGCACCTGCTCGGGCGCCGGTGTCGTGCGGAGCGTCTCGCAGAACATCTTCGGCCAGTTCGTGCAGCAGCGCGCGTGTCCCGAGTGCGGCGGAGTCGGGGAGGTTCTCGAGCACGCCTGCACTCGCTGTCGGGGTGACGGACGCGTCGTCGAGGGGCGCACGATCGAGATCGAGATCCCGAGAGGCATCCACGACGGCCAACAGATCCGTGTTCGCGGCGAGGGTCATGCGGGGTTCCGCACGCCAGATCGCGGAAACGCGTTCGTGGTCGTGCGCGTCCGGCCCGATCCACGGTTCGTTCGCGACGGCGACGATCTCCACACCGCGGTGCGACTGACTATGATCGACGCCGCGCTCGGGGTCGCGACGAAGGTGCCCACTCCGGCGGGCGAGGTCGACCTCCAGATTCGGGCCGGCGCCCAACCGGGTGAGGTCAGCACGGTCAAGGGCCAGGGCATGCCCTCCCTCCGTGGGTCGCGCCGGGGAGATCTGTACATCAGGCTCGACGTCGCTGTGCCGACACAGCTGACCGACGAGCAGCGGAGGCTCCTCGAGGAGGTCGACACACGGGTGGGGGCCGAGGCATACGCGCCGTCCGACGACGAGGACGAGGGGTTCTTCAGCCGCCTGAAGAGCGCGCTACGCTGACGGGACTGCGTCGCGTCGCGGTAAACGTTCCGACCGCGGACGCCGAGGTCGCGCGGGCGTGGCTCCTCGAGCGCTTTCCGGACGGATTCGAGGAGATCGACGCGCCCGGCGCCACCGAGCTCGCCGTCTACACCGACTTGGAGCGCGAGGCCGAGATCCGTCGTGCGTTTCCAGGCGCCAACTCCGAGCCGGTCGAGGCGGGCTGGGAGGATCGCTGGAAGGAGTTTCACCGCCCGGTCTTCGCGGGCGGAGTCTGGATCGGACCGCCGTGGATATCCCCGCCCATCGACGCGGTCGCGGTCGTCGTCGATCCCGGTCGTGCCTTTGGAACGGGCGCTCATCCCACGACGCGAGCATGCATCGAGCTCCTCTCCGCCCTCGAGCCGGGGAGTCTTGTCGACGCGGGGTGCGGCTCCGGGGTCGTTGCTGTCGCTGCGGTGCGCCTCGGTTTCGACCCGGTCGTCGCCGTCGACAGCGATCCGGTCGCAGTGGAGGTCGCGCGAGAAACGGCACGCGGAAACGGCGTGTCGGTCGACGTGTACGCAGCGAACGTCGTGAGCGACGAGCTTCCGCACGCCGACGCGGTCGTCGCCAACATCGATCTGGCTGTGGTTGAGGCCCTCCTGGCGCGCGCGCCCGCGCGAACGGTGATCGCGTCCGGATACCTCGCCGGCCAGCGACCTGAAGCAGACGGGTGGCGGGTCGAGCGCGCCATCGAGATCGACGGCTGGGCAGCGCACGTGCTCGCCGACTCGGATGAGCGCTGATTCCCTTGTAACAAGTTGTTACAAGGGTCCCTTGCGACGGCCTTGCCCTGGGGTCGGCTTCCTGTGGGGGTAATGCGCACTAAGCTGACGCGTCGATGGCGACGTTCTCCGTTCGCTTCCTGGGCTGCAAGGTCTCGTTCACGGACGCGCAGGCCGTGCGCGAGCACCTGCTCTCCGACGGCCACATCGAGACCGATCCGGCGGGCACGGCCGACATTGCGGTCGTCAACACCTGCTGCGTGACGAACGAGGCGATGTCGAAGTCACGGCAGGCCGCCTCCCGCGCGTCGCGCACGCACGGCCGGGTCTACGTCACCGGCTGCGGCGCCCGCCTCGAAGGGGCGTTCCGCGGTCTGCCGGACAACGTGCGCGTGATCGCACGGCCGAGCGAGGAGACAGCTGCGGCAGTCGCAGGCGACGTTGGCGCGATCGCGTGCGTCCAGGCCGACACGCGCCTGGAGCGGACCCGCGCATTCGTGAAGATCCAGGACGGCTGCTCGTTCGCGTGCGCGTTCTGCGTGATCCCGCTCGTGCGCGGCGCCACGCGGAGCCGCCACGCGGAGTCGGTCCTGCGCGAGATCGCCCGGCGGGTGGACCAGGGGCACCGCGAGATCGTCCTGACCGGCGTCAATCTCGGCTGTTTCCGCGACCGCGAAGCCGGATTCACGCTCCCACGGCTCGTCCGCGAGGCGGGCGCCGTGCCCGGAGTCGAGCGCCTGCGGCTCTCGTCCATCGAGCTCAACCACCTGACGGACGAGCTCGTGAGCGCACTCCGTGAGACTCCCGCGGCGTCGCCGCATCTCCACGTTCCGCTGCAGTCCGGTGACGACCGCGTCCTCGAGGCGATGGGTCGCCGGTACACGGTCGCGCAGTACCTCGCGAAGCTCGAGCCGCTCCGCGACTTCAACCTCACGGCCGATGTCATCGTCGGCTTCCCCGGCGAGGACGAGTACGCGTTCGGCCGCACGCTCGAGCTCGTCGAGCGGGCGGGCGTCACGAAGGTCCACGTCTTTCCGTACTCGCCGCGGCCGGGGACGCAGACCGCCGCGGCAGACACCGTCCCCGCCCGCGTGAAGAAGGAGCGAAGCGCGCGGCTGCGTACGCTCTCGGACGAGCTCTGCCGCAGGCGCTGGGCGTCGCGGATCGGCACGACCGATCGCGTGCTCGTCGATCGGCCGGGGCGCGGGTACGGCGACGACTACACACCATGGCTTCTCGATGCGGAGGTGGGGCAGCTCGTGGAAGCCCGGGCCGTCGCGCTCTCGGAGGAGGGAATCCTTGCCGTCGCCGCGTGAGGGCTGCCTCTTCTGCCGCCTCGTCGCCGAGGGCGAGCACGTGCACAGCGCGGACGGGTTCGTCGCGATTCGCGAT
>JBOHBA010000006.1:0-6591 GCA_050698095.1 Gaiellaceae bacterium | reverse complement strand
ATCGGCGACGGGATGGACGGCCACTCGTGGTGGCCGCTGTTCGAGAACATCCCGACCGAGTACCTCGAGGCCTACTACCCGCTGCGGATCGACGGCTACACGACCGTCACCGACTCGGGAGGGCCCGGTTTGCACCGCGGTGGCAACGGCGTGGAGAAGCGCTACGTGTATCTGGAACCAGGCGAAGTCTCCATCCACGACGACCGCTGGCTGACTCCACCGTGGGGCGTGCTCGGCGGGCTCCCCGGGCGGCGCTCCACCAAGCTCCTTCGTCGCGCGGACGGGACCGAGGAGATCCTGCCGTCGAAGTGCGACAACGTGACGGTCGAAGCCGGCGACATGCTCGTGTACCGCACGGCGGGAGGCGGTGGCTGGAAGGACCGGCTCGAGAGGCCGGCGGAGATCGTGGCCCGCGACGTGTCGTTCGGTCTCGTCAGCCGGGCCTGGGCTCAGGAGGGCTACGGTGTCGTCATCGCCGACGACGGGTCGCTCGACGAGGCGGCGACCACTGCCGAGCGCGAGCGTCAGCGCACCGAGCGCGGGGATGCACCCGCATTCGACTTCGGCGCCCCGCTCGAGGACGTGATCGCGAACTGCAAGGCGGAGACCGGCCTCGAGCCGCCGACGCCGGCGCGACCGCTGCGCTGGGCACGGCTCGAGTCCGGCGAGGACGCCCTGGCCCGCGTCCGCGCAGGGGACTCCGTCTAGAGCATGACCCACGAGGGCTTCCACGGCAGGGCGGGCTTCGGGAAGAGGCCCGCCCTGGTCGTGATCGACGTCAACGTCGGCTTCACCGACCCGGCGTCGCCTCTCGTCTGCGATCTGGAGGAGGTCGTCGCCGCGATTCGACAGCTGCTCGAGGAGGCGCGCCGAGCTGAGATTCCAGTCGTCTTCACGACCGTGTCATACACCGAAGGAGACAAGCGCACGGCGGCCGCCTTCATCGACAAGATCCCGGCCCTGCTGACACTGGAGGCGGGGAGCCGCTGGGTCGAGATCGATCCGCGCATCGCCCCCCGCGACGACGAGCCCGTGCTGAACAAGCTGTTCGCGTCCGCGTTCTTCGGCACCCCGCTTTCGAGCTTTCTCGCCGCGAACGGGTGCGACAGCCTGATCGTGACCGGCGCGTCGACCTCCGGCTGCGTGCGAGCTACGGCAGTCGACGCACTCCAGCACGGCTACCGGCCGATCGTGCCTCGGGAGGCCGTGGGAGACCGCGACCCGGACGCGCACGCCGCCAACCTCTACGACCTCGACGCGAAGTACGCGGACGTCGTCCCCCTGGCCGAAGTCGTCGAGCACTTGGAAGATCTCGGTGCCGCTCACGCTCGCTGAGAAGAGCTCGCCGGCGCGCTCGAGGCTCCGCGCGTGATCGTCCGCGACCGCGGCGACTCCTGGCAGGTCGTCCTGCAGACCGACCACGCTGACCTCGCCGGGGAATTCGCGCGGGACTGGGTCGACCCCGACGGACGGGATGACTCGCTCGTGCTCGCCGCCGAGCGCCACGACGACGGCTGGGCGGTTTGGGAGCAGGCGCCGCTGGTCGAGCCCGAGACCGGAAGGCCGATCAACTTCCTCGACGTCGGAGTGCCGGCGCACCTCGCCTTCTATCGCGCCTGCATCGCGGCGGTCTCAGAGCAGGACCCGTACGCAGGCCTCCTCGTCTCGATGCACGGCGCAGGGATCTACCGGCAGCGGTACGGCACGGACCTCGCCCTCTCGCTCACGCGTGCCGCCGAGGTCGCCGAGCAGGTCGAGGAGTTCGTCGCCGAGCAGGAGGCCACGCACGAAGGTCGACTCGCCGCGAGCGGCCGTTCGGACGAGCAGCGCTGGGCCGACTATCACCGGCTCCAGCTCTACGACCGGCTCTCGCTCTACTTCTGCATGCGTGACGTCGAGAACGGCGAGTCATGGGCGATCGGCGACTACCGGCTGTCGCCACTAGGCGCCTGGCGGGTGGCGGTCGATCCGTATCCCTTCCTGGACAGTCCGGCACGCTTCACGCTGCTCCGCCGGATCCTTCCGAAGCATCCATGGACGCAATCGGAGTTCCCGGCGGAGTTCTTTGCACTGGCGCCGGAGCACGTCGAGATCACGATCGAGCGAGCCTAGGAGGAGCCATGGAAGGGACGATCGAGGTCAACGGCATCAACCTCTGGCATCGGATCTCGGGAGAGGGCGAGCCTGTCGCGCAGATCCACGGAGCAGGCTTCGGACACTTCAACTTCGACCCCGCGACGCCCGAGCTGTCGAAGCACTTCCGCGTGATCGACTACGACTTGCGCGGCTATGGCCAGTCCGACCGACCGGTCCAGCACTACGACATGGAGGTCTGGGCGGACGACCTCGCGGGGCTGCTCGATGCTCTCGAGCTCGACGAGGCCCACATCCACGGCACCTCGATGGGCGGCATGATCGCGATCGCCTTCGCCGGCAAGTACCCGGAGCGGACCACATCCGTGGTCATCAACTGCGCCGCGGCGAAGCTCGGCGTCAGCGGGCGGCTCATCTTCAAGAACTGGATCGACATCGCGCGCCTCGACCCCGACGGCCCCGGCAGCCGCCTGCTCGCGGAGCTGATCACCTGGCAGGCGCTCTCGAAGCGGTTCCTCGAGGAGCAGAACGCCGAGGAGCTGACCGATCTCATCCAGCAGATCCTCCGAGACTCCAACCGGATCGAGGTCTTCACGGCCGCCTGCCAGGCGATGTGCGACATGGACCTGACCGGCTGGCTGCCGAAGATCACGTCACCGGCGCTCGTCCTGGGCGGGGATGAGGACCTGATGACGCCCTGGGACCAGGGGCCGAACGGCGCGGGCCAGGAGGCTATCTACCAGGGAATCGCAAACGCCGAGAAGCATGTCGTAAAGGGGTCGAACCACTCGACGATCTTCGACGGGGCCGAGGAGCACAACCGCGTCGTCATCGACTTCTTCACGCGTCACAGCCGAGCCACGCGATAGTGCCGGCCGTCGAGGAGTTCGGCGTCGAGCCGATCCCGGCGGAGCTCCGCACGACGGGCTGGCGCGACCTCTTCGCGATCAACTTCACGTTCTTCCTGAACCCGGTCATGTACCTGCTGGGAGCGTTCGCTGTCGTGGACGGCGGGCTCCCTCTCTGGTGGGCGGTTGCGGCGATGGTCGTGGGGCAGGCGATCGCCTACGCCCTTCTCGTCGTCATCGCTCAGCCCGGGGTCGACTACGGGCTCTCCGGCCAGGTGGCGATGCGGGCGCACCTGGGCTTCTGGGGGGCGCGACTGCTCTCGTCCCCGTACCGCGTGATCGCGGCAACGTACTGGTTCGCGGCACAGGCGCTCACGGCCGCGCTCGGCGCGCAGGCGATCGTCGACGCAATGACGGGACATCGACCGCGCCTCGTTCCGCTAGCGCTCCTCTTCGCGATCGTTCACGCCACCTTCGCGGTGCTCGGGTTCGACGTCATGCGCTGGCTGCTCCGTGTGGTCCTTCCGGTCTCGCTCGCCTTCAGCGCGATCCTGATCGCGCTCTTCCTCGCGACTGACGATCCCGACTACACCGTCAGCCGGGTCTTCGACTCGCCGGATCAGAGCTTCACCTGGGTCGGCTTCGCGACCTACGTCACCGTCATGTGCGTCGCCTCGCTGACACTCGTCGGAAACATCGCCGACTTCTGCCGCTACACGCCGACGCGCCGCGACATGCGAGTCGGGCTCGCCGCCTCCGCGATCTCCGCAGCCCTCGTGACGACCTTCATCGGCGGCTATGCGGCTGCGGCTACAGGCGAGATCAACCCGTTCGTCGCCGTCACCGACCTCACGTCGAGCGACCTCCTCCTCGCACTCCTTCTCGTCGCGATCCTCGTTCAGGGGCTCGCCGCCAACATCACGAACGTCTATACGGCCGGACTATCGCTCGTAAACACGATCCCCAGGCTCGGACGGCTCTGGGCGACAATCGCTGCCGCAGCGGCGGCGATCACGCTCTCTGCTTTCCCCGATTTCGTGAACCACGCGCAGAGCTGGATCACGCACCTCGGCAACCTCGGCGCTCCCCTCACCGGCGTTGTTCTCGCCGACTATCTCGTGGTCCATCGGCAGCGCCTCGATGTCGAAGGACTCTTCGACCCGCACGGCCGGTATCGCTATGTGAAGGGCGTGAATCTCCCCGCCGTCGTCGCCGTCGCCATCGGCATGGCGGTCTACTACGCCGTGCCGGCGGACTGGGTCAAGCTCGTCTGGGGACTGTCGCTCGGAGCCGGGGCGTACCTGATACTGACTGCCTTGCGAACGGTGATCGGCACGGATGCGAGCGCTACCGTCACGCCTCCGAGCTCCCCCTCGTAGATGGCACGCAATCCATTTGACTCTGGCGACCCGCAGTTGTATACAGAGTCATTCCTTGGTGCTGGCGCGAGACGGAAGGGGTGTGGCGATCCACGACGAGCTTACGGTTGCACCGGTCCAGACACTCGACTGAGGGCGGCGAGCTGAAAGGAGTAATGCTCCATGAGTAACGGGTACCACGAGGAGTACGATCCGTTCGAGTACGCGGCGCTACTCGCGCAGACGGAGGAGCTCGGGCGAGGTGATCTGTCGCCACCCAAGAAGGAGGACGCGGGACTGACGCGCCGCGACCTTCTCGTCAAGGGTGGAGTCGGCGCGGCTGCCGTCGCTGGCCTCGGCTCCCTGGCCGGCACCGCAGCTGCGTCGCCGGCACAGGGCAAATTCACCGGCACGCTACGAGTTCTCTCCCTGGGCGTCGAATGGCCCCAGGGCGTCGAACAGCAGGCGGAGAAGGATCTCGGCTTCAAGATCAAGGTCGACCTGGTCGGCTCGGGCGCACAGCCCCAGATCGCGATTACTCAGCCCGAGCGCTTCGACGTCTTCGGCGGCTACAACTACCAGAGCCTGTTGATCTGGCCGTCGGGAGGCTTGCAGCCTGTCGACACGAGGCGGATCACGACCTGGAACCAGTTCTACAAGGTCTTCACACGAGGGAAGCTGAACCCTTCCTCACGGACCTGCACCTTCGGCGACGGCAACGCGCCGTTCCGGACCACCTTCGTCGACCCCGACGGCTCGACCGGACTGCCCGCGTTCAGCGGCGGACCGACGAGCAACAAGCAAATCGTCCGCTGGATCGGCGAGAACGGCAAGCCGATCGCCGGCAAGCCGCAACCACGATGGATCGTGGGCCCAGCTGCCCACTTCAACGTGGACTCGATGGGCTTCAACACGGACGTCATCAAGAAGCGGCCGGAGCAGGTCTCCTGGGCGGAGCTCCTGAACACGAAGTGGAAGGGGCGGGTCGCGCTGCTGCGTGACCCGGGCATCATGGCCCAGGACGCGGCCTTCGCGGCCTCGGCGCTCGGGCTCATGAAGTTCAAGGACTTCGGCAACCCCTCGAAGGCCGAGATCACCCGGCTCTTCAAGATCATGTCCAAGTACAAGCAACAGGGTCAGTTCCGGGCGTTCTGGGATCAGTTCCCGGACTCGGTGAACCTGATGCAGTCGGGCGAGGTCGTGCTCGAGTCGATGTGGTCTCCGGCCGTGGCACTGCTCAAGGCCGCGGGCATCCCGGTGTTGTACGCGGCGCCCCGCCAGGGCTTCCGCGGTTGGTGCAGTGCGACCGGAATCTCGTCCAAAGTGACGGATCCGGCCCGGTTGCAGGCAGCCTACGACTACATCAACTGGATGTACACCGGCTTCCTCGGCGCGGCGATCATGCGCCAGGGCTACTACATCGCCAACGGCCAGAGACTCCTTCCCTGGATCAAGTCAGCCCAGGGCAAGAAGAACGGCTTCTCCGCACCGGAGTACGACTACTGGTGGGGCGGCAAGGCGGCTGCACGTGACCTACCTGGCATCACAGGCCAGCTCGACATCAAGAAAGGCGAGCGACGCGAGGGCGGCTCGTTCACGAACCGCGTGTGCAAGTACGCCTCGTGGAACTCGTACCCGCGCGAGGCCGTGTTCCTCGTCAAGACGGTGAACGACTTCCTCGCCTAAGAAGCGGATGGCAGAGGAAGCAAGCTCGAACGCGGAGGGGGCGGCAACCGCCGTCCCCTCCGGCTCTCACGGCTCGGGACTGGATCTCGTCGGACTGACGAAGGTCTTCCCTGGCGGCACGGTGGCCGTCGAGGACGTCGACCTCCACGTCGACCACGGCGAGTACGTCGTCCTCCTCGGCCCGTCGGGCTGCGGCAAGACGACCACGCTGCGGATGATCGGAGGCCACGAGTTCCCCACGAGCGGCGATATCCGGCTCGACGGCCGGTCGCTGATCGACATGACCCCGCACAGGCGACCGACCACGACAGTCTTCCAGCACTTCGCACTGTTTCCCCACCGGACGACGCTCCAGAACGTCGAGTTCGGGCTCAAGATGCACGGCGTCGAGAAGGCCGAACGTCGCAGGCAGGCCTTCGAGGCGCTGGAGATGGTTGGTCTCGAGCAGCTCGCCGACCGCAAGCCGCGCCAGCTCTCGGGCGGGCAGCAGCAGCGGGTGGCACTGGCTCGCGTGCTCGTGACGAAACCTCAGGCGCTCTTGCTCGACGAGCCGCTGGGCGACCTCGACCGCCTTCTCCAGCTGCGCATGCGAGTCGAGCTGCGCA
>JBOHBA010000005.1:0-5801 GCA_050698095.1 Gaiellaceae bacterium | reverse complement strand
CCCGCGCCGCCCTGCGTGCGAATCGTCAGCGGCACCTTGATCTGGCCACCCGACATCGTCCGGTGCTTCGCGGCCTGGTTCACGAGCTGCTCCATCGAGAGCGTGAGGAAGTCCTCGTACATGATCTCGACGACCGGGCGCATGCCCTGGATCGCGGCGCCGATGCCGCTCCCCACGATCGCCATCTCGGAGATCGGGGTGTTCCGGATGCGCTTCGGCCCGAACTCCTCGAGCAGGCCCTGGGTCACGGCCATCGACCCGCCCATCTCGGCGATGTCCTCGCCCATGATGAAGACGCTCTCGTCCTCGCGAAGCGCCTGCGAGAGCGCGGCGCGAACCGCCTCGCGGTAGGTGATTTCAGGCATAGACGTACTTGAGGGCGTCTTCCGGCTTCGGGTCGGTGCCTGCCTTCGCGAACTCCACTGACGCCTCCACCTCCGCAGTCACCTCGGTGTCGAGGGCGGCGAACTCGTCGTCCGAGAGCTCCAGCCGCGCGCCGAGCAGCCGGATGGGGTCCTTCGTCTCGCGCTCCTTCTTGAGCGCTTCGCGATCTCGATAGACCTGTGGATCGCCGACGTAGTGGCCGGTCAGCCGGTGGGTGCGGAAGTGGAGAAGCACCGGGCCCTTTCCGGCGAGCGCGTGGTCGCGGGCGGCGAGCGCGGCGAGGTGGACGGCCTCGACGTCCTGACCGTCGGCCTCGATCAGCTTCATTCCATAGGCGGCCGCGCGCTTCCCGAGCTCGTCGACCGGCAGCGGGAGGTGCTGCACCGCGGGAGTCGACTCCGCCCAGCCGTTGTTCTCGAGCACGAAGAGCGCGGGTACCTTCCATAGCTGCGCGAGGTTGAGCGACTCGTGGAACGTGCCGGTGTTCGTCGCGCCGTCGCCAAAGAATGCGACCGCCACGCGCTTCTCACCACGCATCTGAAATGCGAGCGACGCCCCGACAATCGACGGAATCCCACCCGCGACCACGGCGTTCGCTCCGAGATTCCCCACCTCGAGGTCGTACAGGTGCATCGAGCCCCCGTACCCGCCGCTGCAGCCCTCGACCTTCCCGTACAGCTCGGCCATGATCTTCTCGATGGGCGTGCCCTTCGCTATGGCGTGCGCGTGCGCGCGGTGGGTCGAGGCGAAGACGTCCTCGCGGGCGAGCGCCGCGCAGACGCCCGTGGCGATGGCCTCCTGACCGATCGCGACGTGCAGGAACCCGGGCAGCTCGCCGGCGCGGAAACGCTCCTCGACCTTCTCCTCGAAGCGCCGGATCAGGAGCATCTCGCGGAAGAATCCGCGCAGGACCTCGTCGGACACGCGCCCGCCGCCCGAGCCCGCTTTCTCCTCGACTGTCGTCATCGAGCGGCCATTATGCTGATCCGGCGATGCGAGCCGCCGACCAGTGGGTGCGCCTCCAGGGCGGTCTCGAGCACGACTGGGCCGAGGCGAGGCTGGCCTTCACGCCCGAGGGCGCGGTCGCAGACGCCGCTGCGGTTCTCGCGCCGCTCCAGCCGGGGCGAATGGGCGGCGAGCTCAGGTTCGACATCGCTCGCGGGGGCAGCGATCCCGAGCGGCTGCGCAACCTCCTCGAACGGCTCGACCGGAAGCGCATCTGGGGGACGCTCACGCTCCTCGACGCGACGGCGGCGATCCGCCCCGCCGATGACCCGTCGCCACGCGCGCCGGGACTGACGCAGGCATGGGACGACGCGCTCGCCGCGCTCTCGCCGGGCTGGAGCGACCTCCTCTGCGAGCTCGGGCTCGACTCGAGCGACCACCTCCCGCGTGCCGCCCTCCTCGGCGCGCCCATGAACCCGACGCGCAATCCGGACGCTATCGCGCTGCGGTTCAGGGTCTCCGGCAAGCAGGGCTACGGCGTCTCTCCGGGAATGGCCCGGCGCTGCTTCGAGCGCATGGACGCGGACGGCATCACGGGGCGGATCGCCGTACTGGGCGGGCTCTCCGATACCGAGAACGCCGTCACCCAGGGCCCCGTCTGGCGCGTTGCCGGACGCTCGGTCTAGCGGACGATCTTCGCCGAGCCCTTCATGCCGCGGCGGGCATGCGGGTCGCACAGAAAGCGAAGGGTTCCCGTCTTTCCAAGCTTGACCTTCCACGTCTGTGTCCCCGTGTAGGTCAACGGCCTCGTCTTCCGGTTGAAGCCGGGGGCGATCACGTGCGCGTTGTGTGTGCGGCCGCGGTCGCGCACCACCATGCGGTACGTGCCGCGCTTCATCCTCTTCACAGCCTTGCCCTTCGCCGTCTTCAGAGTGATGACGAAGCCTGGCCCCGATGTCAGCACGAGCTTGGTCTTCGCCGTCACGGGCGGCGGCGTGGACGTGGTCGGAGGGGGAGGTGAGGGTGGCGGCTGCACGGCTCCGACTGTGAAGGAACCCCGCATTGTCGTCGAGTGCGGGTCGCAGAAGTACCTGTAGGTCCCATCGGTCAACGTAACCGTCCAGGACTCCGTACTCTCGGCCCCCACCGGAGTCAGCCGATCGATGCCGGACCCGGTGAGATGGAAGTTGTGCTCCTCCGACAGGTCCTTGACCTCGATGTCATAGGTCCCGGGGTCGAGGTTCGTGACACGGTTGCCCTGCTGGTCCTTGAGCGTGATGAAGAACCCCGGTCCGACCGTCCCGAACAGCTTCACGTTCTGGGACTGGGCGGCCGAACCGTCCGTCGCACCCAGGAGCGCGGCGACGGCGAGCGCTCCAGCGAAGACGAGGACGCGTGGCATCACGTCACTTTACGCAACGAGACGCCGGATCGGATTGCCCTACTCGCGAAGCTCCGCGCCGAACCGCTCCGCAAGTGCCGCGACGATCCGGCCACGTGCCTCCGAGGCTTGATCGTCAGTCAGCGTCCGCTCCGGCGACTGGAACGAGAGGTGGATGGCA
The DNA here is from genome assembly GCA_050698095.1 of Gaiellaceae bacterium. GTDB lineage: Bacteria > Actinomycetota > Thermoleophilia > Gaiellales > Gaiellaceae > GMQP-bins7. The sequence goes on along the minus strand of JBOHBA010000005.1, from coordinate 2,910 downwards.
ACCGACTTGCGCCCCTCGCCGACCTGCTCCCCGCGGTAGACGTCGAACACGCGTGCGTCGCGCAGGAGGTCGGCTGCCGCTTCGCGGGCCGCGTCGACCAGCGCGCCGACCTCGACTTCCTCGGCAACGGCGATCGCAATGTCCTGGAGAACGGCCGGAAACGTGATCACGTCCTCGTACACCACTCGCTCCGGCACGGGCGCGAAGAGCGTGGCGAGATCGAGCTCGAACGCGCCCCAGAGGCCGTCGAGTAGCGTGGGATGGAGCTCGCCGAGCCAGCCGGCCTCGGTCGTCGCGGCCTTACCCGGGTGCAGCAACGAGTGCGAGCCGCGAGCCACGCGAAGCTCGAGGCCCAACGCCGAGTAGAGCGTCTCGACGACGCCCTTCACGGCGGCAAAGCCCCCGGCGACGATGCCCGCGACGCGCCAATGCTCGTCCGGAAGCTGCACACCCGACGGGAGGTAGACGCGTGCGATCTCGAAGAGCGCGACGCGATCGGAGCCCGCGTCGATGCCCGTTTGCGCCGCCTCGACGAGTCCGGGCACGATCGTCGTCCGGAGGATCGCCTGATCCGATGTCATCGGATTCGGAAGGCGAATCGCATCCGGGCTCGGATCGGATGCGACGAGGCTCCACGTGTAAGCCTCGGAGAGGCCGGCGCCGACGAGCGTGTCCTCGACTACTCGCCTGAGGCGCTGCTCCTTCGTGAGCCGGCCCTGCACGTGTCGCCGGAGCGGCATCGTGAGCGGAATGCGGTCGAGGAGCGGTCGCGCGACCTCTTCGACGAGGTCGATCTCGCGTGTCACGTCGCGTGCGCGCCATGTCGGGACGGAGACGTCCCAATCCTCGGAGACGTCGAAACCGAGCCCGCTGAGCGCCGAGCGTTGCGTCTTCGGCGGGACGTCGATCCCGATCAGGCGCGAGGAGCGCTCCGGACGTAGGCGGATAACGGGAGGTGGCGGCAGCCCGTCGTGGACGTCGACGTGGCCGGTCATCCGCGCGTCGGCGAGGTCGACGAGCAGGCGGCTGGCAAGGATTGCCGCGTTTTCCGCGACGTACGGATCGACGCCCTTCTCCCAGCGATTCGAGCCCGCCGTACGGAGCGCGAGCCGATCGGAGGTGTGGAGAATCCCGAGCGGCTCGAAGTTCGCCGCCTCGAGCAGCACCTCGGTCGTCTCGTCCGTGACCTCGCTGTCCTCGCCGCCCATGATCGCCGCCAGCGCGACCGCGTGCTCGCCGTCGGTGATGAGCAGATCGTCGGGATCGAGCCGCCGCAGCGTTCCGTCGAGCGTGCGCAGCTCCTCCCCTGAGCGAGCCCGCCGGACGACGATGCGGCCGCCCGCGAGCTTCGTTCGATCGAAAGCGTGCAGCGGGCTTCCCCACACGTGCATGACGTAATTCGTGACGTCGACGACGTTCGAGATCGATCGCATCTCGGCCAGAAAGAGCCGCGACCGCAGCCACTGCGGCGACGGGCCGATCGCCACTTCGCGGAACACACGGCCGATATAGCGCGGGCAGCCGTGGAAGTCCTCGATCGCGATGTCGACGTCCTCGGCAGCGTCGATCTGTGGGTCGTCGGGCTCGGGTGGATGGAACTCACCGCCGAGGAGGCCAGCGACCTCGCGTGCGACGCCGACCATCGACAGCAGGTCGACGCGGTTCACCGTCGGCGTGACGTCGAGCACCTGGTCGCGGATCGGGAGCACGTCGACGAGCGGCGTTCCCGGCTCCGGGCCGGCGGGGAGCACGATGATCCCCGCGTGCTCGTCTCCGAGGCCGATCTCGTCCTCGGCGAGGATCATCCCGCGGGACGCCTGTCCGCGCAGCTCGCGCTCGTCGAGCGGCTCGCTAAAAAGGGGGAGGAACGCGCCCGGCAACGCCACCGCGACCGTTGCGCCCGCTTCGAAGTTCCAGGCGCCGCAGACGATCTGCCGTGCGTCGCCCTCCCCCACGTCGACCTGGCACACGCGGAGGCGGTCCGCGTTCGGGTGCGCGTCAGCGGCGAGCACGCGGCCGACGAGGAAGCGGCCGAGGTTGCCGTCGACGTCGGGCACGCCCACGTCGATCACACGCCCGACTTCGGCCGCCGAAGTGAACAAGCGCTCTGCGATCTCGGTGGCGCACGCGTCCACGGTGACGTACTCACGGAGCCACGAGAGAGGCGCTCGCATCAGAACTGCCCCAAGAGACGCGGGTCGTTGCGCCAGAGCTCCCGAAGATCCGGAATCCCGTGGCGGAGGACTGCGATCCGCTCGAGCCCCCACCCGAAGGCGAAGCCCGTGTAGCGCTCGGGGTCGTACCCGACGAACTCGAACAGGTTGGGGTCGACCATCCCCGAGCCGCCGACCTCAATCCAACCCGAGTGCTTGCAGACCGGACACCCCGACCCGTCGCAGATATGACACGAGACGAGCGCCTCGACAGAGGGCTCGGTGAACGGGAAGTGGTGCGTGACGAACCTGCTGCGGCGGTTCTCGCCGAACAGCGCCTTGATGAGATAGTCGAGCGTGCCGAGGAGGTCGGCGAGCGTGATCCCTTCGTCGACAGCGAGCCCTTCCACCTGATGGAACGTCGGCGTGTGCGTGGCGTCCGGCGTGTCACGGCGATAAACGCGGCCGGGGCAGACGACGTACACGGGCGGCTGCTGCTGCTCCATCGTGCGGATCTGCGCCGGCGACGTCTCCGTGCGAAGAACGGTGTCCTCGTCGAGGAAGATCGTCTGCAGCGGCGACCGAGTCGGATGCCCCTGCGGGAAGTTGAGCGCGTCGAAGTTGTACCGCGTCGTCTCGACCTCCGTTCCGTCGACGACCGAGTAGCCCATCCCCAGGAAGATGTCCTCGAACTCGCGGCGGATCTGTGTGATCAGGTGGAGGTGCCCTCGTCGTACGGGTGCTCCCGGCATGGTGA
>JBOHBA010000004.1:0-8392 GCA_050698095.1 Gaiellaceae bacterium | reverse complement strand
TCGGCGTGCATGCGGTGGTAGACCTCCTCACGGTCCATCTTGGCCGCGAGCCCGGCGAGCTCGGCGTCGTCGGACGACTTGAGCGCGTCGAGGCGGATCGCGTCGGCGGTCTCGTAGTGGAAGTGCCGCGCGATCGTTCCGGCCCAGTTGTGGATCAGCCGTGCCTGCACGAGCGGGGCGCACCGGTACTCGCTCGGGGAGCGGTCGAACGCGAGCTCGTCGGCGCTGGTGACCAGCTCCGCCGCGGCGAGCTCGTACAAGGCGCGGGCGTGACCGATCTCGTTCTGCGCGATCGAGGAGAACGCGACGTCCTCCTCGAGGAACGGTGCGATGCCGGTCCACTCCGAGTTGCGCCAGCCGAGGATGAGTTCGTCGTCGGCGAACGCGAGCAGGAGGTCAGTGCGCCCGCTCATGCGGCCTCACCGCCCGGCGCCATGTCGAGCGTGCCGGCTCGCTCGCGCGCCTCATGCAGGCGCGCCTTGATCGAGTATCCGTCGACCCGCCGGTACTTCATCTCGAATTCGTCGGGAAACTCGTCGATCTCGCTCACCGCGTCACGCCGAACGAGCCAGAGCGCGACCGATTCCTGCCGCCGGCCGTACTGCTCGCGCGCGTAGATCTCGGCGAACCGCTCGTCGGGCGCCGTCACGGTGCCGGCGTGCTGGAACGGCTGGCCCTTGCGCTCCTGCCGGAAAACTTCGTAGATCATCGCGGCGCACGGCTGGTGCCTGACTCAAGCCAGGCGCCGGTCTGTGTGGCATCTGGCTCTAGCCAGGCACCGGTCACTTTGGTACCCGGCTTCAGCCAGGTACCCGCCGTCTGCCTGACGCCTGCCTTCATGCCGCCTCAGCGAGCACGACCTGCTCGACCCAGGCCACGTCCTGGCGAGACAACCGCCGAAACGCAAGCCGCTCCTCCGACGCAGGGCCGTGGCCTGTTACGACCGCGCGCAGCTTCTCCCAGTCGGGCTCGGTGTAGACCCAGACGCCCGCGTCCTCGTCCTTCCGCAGGTTCGGATCGGGGATCTCCAGGCCGAGCTCGCGAATCTGCGGGACGTAGCCGTCGAGGAACTCCTGGCGCGCATCTTCGTTCGCCTGGCTCTTGATCCGCCAGACGTACATCGGGTCCTCCTCCGCGGGAATCGGGTTGCCGTGGAAGTGCATGAGCGGCTCCCACCAGCGGTCGAGCGCTTCCTGCACGAGCGCGAACTGCTCCGGCGTCCCGGTGACCAGCGCGAGGATCACGTCGCGCCCGTGGAGGATGTGGAACGACTCCTCCCAGCAGATCTTCTTCATGATCCGCGCGTACGGCGCATACGAGCACTTGAGGAGCGCCTTCTGCGAGACGATCGCGGCCGCGTCGACGAGCCACGCGATCACGCCGACGTCGCCCCAGGTCCGAGTCGGGTAGTGGAAAACGTTGTGGAACTTCGCCTTGCCGGACACGAGGTCGTCGAGACAGGCGCTTCGCGGCTTGCCCAGGTCCTCGACGATGCGGTAGATGAGCTGCGCGTGCCCGACCTCGTCCTGGATCTTCGCCGTGAGCGCGAGCTTCCGCTGCAGCGTCGGCGCGCGCAGGATCCAGTCCCGCTCCGGGAGCACGCCCATCAGCTCGGAGTTACCGTGCATCTCGATGAACTTGACGAGCCGGGCCCGGTACTCGTCGGGCATCCAGTCTCCGGTCTCGACCTGCCCTCCGGACTGGACGTACTCGAGGAACTCCTGGGCGCGTGCCTCCACGATGCTGGCCTCCCTACCGAACGGTCGTTAGCATCGAGTGTAATGGCTACGCGGCGAGAGGATCTCACACGTGAGGCTGCCCGCCTCTTCGCGGAGCGTGGCTTCCACGGAACCTCGATGGACGCGCTTGCGCAGGCGCTCGGAGTCCAGAAGGGCTCGCTCTATTCGCTGACCGGCTCGAAGCAGCAGCTGCTCTTCGACACGATGCGCCAGGGCGCTCAGGCGTTTCACGCCGCGCTCGACGCGCTCCCCGAGGATATGACTGCGATCGAGCGGATTCGCCTCGCCCTGCGCGGCCATCTCGGCGTCGTCGCGGATCAGCTCGACGTCGCAACCGTCTTCACGCGCGAATGGCGGTATCTCGACGACGAGTACGGCAAGGAGATCCTGGCCGAGCGACGGCGCTACGAGGAGCGTTTTCGCGCGCTTTTCAGGGAAGGCGTCGAGGCAGGCGAGCTGCGCTCGGACCTCGATGCGGGCGCTGCCGCGCTCCTCGTCCTCTCGGCGGCGAACTGGGCGTACACCTGGCTTCGTCCGGGTCGCGACACCGACGAGCTTGCCGACCGTTTCACGGCGATTCTCGTCGACGGCATCCGCGGCTACGCGACGCGCCGATGATCGGAGTCCGGAAATCACGAATTGCTTGACACCACCACGCCGGGTGCTACGGTGGAACCTGTGGTAGCTCAGCTAGTCGACACGCTTTCCGAGCTCGGGCTCACGAACTACGAGGCGCGCGTGTACCTCGCTCTGACCCGCCGTGGCTCCTCCACCGCGGCCGAGACCGCGCGCGTCGCCGGGATCCCGCGGCAGCGCATCTACGACGTTCTCTCGAGCCTCGTGACGCGCGGGCTCGCCTCGTCCCGGCCGGGTCAGGTGACGAAGTACGTCGCAACCGCGCCGGCCGAGGCGATCGAGCGCCTGGTGTCGGACCACCGGCAGAAGCTCGAGCGGCTCGAGCGCGAGTCGCGCGTGCTCGCCGAGGCGATAACGCCCGCCTTCGACGAGGGTCAGGAATACACGGATCCGCTCGAGTACATCGAGGTGCTTCGCGACCGCCGCGCGATCAACCAGCGTTTTGGCGAGCTCCAGGCCGGTATCGACACGGAGATCCTCGTCTTCACGAAACCTCCCTATGCGACTCCGCCCGAGGAGAACGTGGAGGGGCTCGAGGTGACCGTCTCGCATGACGTCTACAGCGTCTACGAGTTCTCGATCTTCGACGATCCCGAGAACACCGAAGGTGTACGCCAGTTCGTTCAGGCGGGCGAGCAGGCCCGCTTCGTCGAGGAGCTCCCGCTCAAGCTCGTCATCATCGACGAGCGAATCGTTCTCTTCGGGATGGAGGATCCCGTCGCAGCAGGGCCTGATCTCACGATGCTCGTAGTCGAGCACCCTGCCCTCGCCAAGGTTCTCAAGATCGCGTTCATGCACGTGTGGAGGGACGGCATGACCTTCGACGAGGCTACGGCGCACGTCGCCGCCGCGGCGGCCTGAAGGAGCGACACGAGCGGCCGGCTCGCGACCGCGTGGCGCGTCCTCGTTCCGGCGGTGGCCGCTGTCGCGGTGGCCGGTTCGACTGGGACCTCGCGGGCTGCGCCCGCGGCGGCGCCGATCAGCCCCGATCTCGAAGCGCTCGTCGCCGGGGCCTCTGCTCCAGATGATCGGCTTGCGCGGCTCGTTCCCGGCTACCGGCCGGGGGAGCTCGCTTACTTCGTCGTGCTGGACCGAGCCAAGACGACTGCGCTCCGGGCCGGTCTCGAGAGCACTGGCGCGCGGGTCCTTCGTGACTACCGCGAGCTCGACGCCTTCGCCGTAGCATCGCGGCCCGATCAGGTGACGCAGGTCGCGGCGCTGCCGGGCGTCGCAGCTCTCATGCCGGTCGACGTGATCGAGGTCGAGGCAGAGCCCGAGGTCGACCAACTGCGTGGCACGACCGCGGACGTCGGCGCGCCCACGCTCTGGAACCAGGGGATCACCGGTGCGGGCATCCGCGTGGCCGTCCTCGACACGGGCGCCGACGTGACGCATCCGGATATCGACGACCGCGACTTCCGCCGCTGGTCGAGCCCGCTCAATCCGCCGAAGGTGGTGGACGCGAGAGACTTCGTCGGTGGTGGCTGCGTCCCGCTGGCCGGCGCCAGTGACGGGCACGGACACGGCACGCACGTCGCGGGCATCGCGACGGGCACGGGGGAGGGGACGCCGAGCACGACGGACGACGGCCGCTACGCCGGTATCGCGCCGGACGCGGAGCTCGCCGTCGGCAAGGTCCTGACCGATGCGGGAGCCGGGCTGAACAGTGACCTCCTCGCCGCGATGGAGTGGGCTGCCGCGCCGGCCGGCTCGTCGCCGTGCTCGATCGGCGCGCACGTCGTCAACCTCAGCCTCGGCTCGGAGTCGCGACCGGTGCGGCTCAACACCGGCTCCGACGTCGACCTCGTCAGCCTCATGCTCAACCGGCTCGCTGTTCGCTACGGCACGTTGTTCGTCGCCGCCGCCGGTAACAGCGGACCCTTCGTCGGCAGCCTGCTCGAGGCTCCCGGTTCTGCTGCCCAGGCGCTGAGCGTCGCCGCATCGGCGAAGGACTACGACGTCAATCACGACGACACCCTCTCCGGGGACACGTGTGCCGGCTACGAGCATCCGGCAGCGCCGACGAACGACTGCAGCGCGGGCGTGGGCACACAGCGCTCGTCCCTCAGCGCGTTCTCGTCGCGCGGTCCTTCGGGGGATGTCTGGCTACGACCCGATCTGAGCGCCCCTGGTTACAACATCGTCTCAGCGCAGGCGGCGACGGGTGTCGCGCTCGCTCAGAACGACCTCAACCGCGGCACGCGCAGCGACCCGCTGTATGCGACCGCGACCGGGACGTCGATGGCCACTCCGGCGACCGCCGGAAGCGCGGCGCTGCTGCTGCAGGCCTACCGTGACCGTCACGGCGCGCTGCCCGCGGGCTCCTCGGGTCTCACGGGCTTCGCCGCTCCCTCGTACGCGCTCGTCCGGGCGGCGCTCATGAACACGGCCGGTTCGGGCCAGTACGAGGCCCGCTGGATCCTCTCGACGGATCTCGCGACGGTCCTCGACTGCCCGCCCCCGCTCGACCCGCTCCTCGTCGACTTCTGCAACTTCGCGGAGCAGATCGGCGGCATTCTCGGCAACCAGGTGCTGTACGAAGCGCGAAATCGCGTCCCCGATCCGTTCGTCGGCCCGCTCGGCGAGGGCGCCGGGAAGCTCAACGTGGTGCGTGCGCTGGCCGCGTTGCGCGACGGAGTCGTCGTCTACAGCGCGGCATCGGGAGCCGGCGCGGATGCGGGAACGGGCCCGCGCGATCTGCAGGGGAGCTGGCAGGTCGGCGCCATACAGGCGGGTGCGTCGCAGACGCAGACCTTCGTCTTGCACGCCGCTCCAGGGGTCTCGACGAGCGCTCGTTTCGAGCTGTCGGCCGGCACGCCCTCCGACGGCACGACCGCGCTGCCGGCCTCCTGGGTCAAGCTTCCGGGGGGAACCACCGGCGTGCGTTCGGGGCGCGACGCGCTCGTCAAGCTGAAGGTCACCGTTCCCTCGTCCGCGCCGGCCGGGATGTACTCGGCGGCACTCGTCGTTCGCCTGTCGAACGGGCAGACGCTGCAGCTCCCCGTCTTCAGCTCGGTCGCGCTCCACGACGGCAACGCCGCTGCTGGCAACGCACCCGGACCGCAGGCCCGCATCGCGTCGGCGCAGGACGTCTACGGCAAGTCCGACACGATCTGGCCATCGGTCGCGGGAAGTGCCGGCACGGGCTCCGGCGCCGACTGGCTCGTGTACCCGGTAGAGCTCGCGGCGGGATTGACCGAGGCGCGCTTCACGGTGTACGACGCCGCAGCCGGCGACGAGACATACGACCTCTACGTCTACGGCCCGAACCACACGCTGCTTCGCAGCACGCATCCGTTCGCAGCAGAGGGCGTGACCGACGTGCAGGCCAACAACGATCGCGGTCCGTCGACGGCGGCCAACCCGCAGGTTCTCTCGCTGACGTCGCCGGGGGCGGGACGCTACTACGTCGCGGTCAGTCGGGCGAAGATCGGCTTCCTCCCGAGTAGCGGCGACTTCGGCGCATTCGTGCTCCGGCTGGACGAGATCCGCTAGATAGGTAGGTGGTAGTTAACCCGCGAAGGGGCCCCCTGCGGAGAGGCCCCTATGCGAGATCTACCGCTCAGCCGACGAGCGCGTGAGCGCGATCGCGTTCGACTGAGCGCCCGCCGCGGTCGCGACGTACTCGGCCGCCGAGGCGAGGTTGACCAGCGTGAACGTCGCAGTGCCGCGGATTCCGGTTACCCCGGTGAGTGTCTCTGTAACCCCGCCCGTTCCGACACGTTCGAGCGTCACCGACGCGTTCGGCAGGCGCTTCTGCTCATCGTCGTAGACGCGGACCGTGAAGAGCTGCGCTTGGCCCGCCGCACCCGAGCTCAGGAGGAGCGGGTCGAGGATCAACGTCGCGGGTGTGCGCTCGACTCCCGTCGCGTTCGGGCTCGCCGCCGGCTGCGCCGAGCTCTGCACCTGGACGTTGCCGCCGTCGATCGCGTCGTCGGCCGCAGGATCGCTCGTGTTGTAGTCGCAGGTGCTCGTGCACTCGAGGTAGAAGAGATCCCCCCGTCGCTGCACCCTTCCCCTTCCGTTGTCGGCGACGCAGGCGCGGAACTCGGCGCCACTTACGCCGTTGAACGTCCCGGTGCCGCGGAGCTCGACGGCGTTGGCCGCGCCGGAGCGTCGCCGAGGACGATGTACGTCGAGCGTCCCGGGCTCGTTCCCGCTCCGCTCACACTCGATAGCGCCGCCGTAGCAGCGACCACGAGGGTCAGGACGAACGCGAACCGCGTGACGAGCACGCCTCTGCGCTGCTGGCCTGAATTGCTCTCGACACGCTTCCGATGCATCGGGATCCTCCTCCGCAGCCGCGACTGCGCCGGGGCTCGAACTGACACCATCGTCAGTGGTTCACCCTTGGACACCGTGCGACACTGGTCTGTCAGGCTTGACACCCTTTGGAGTGGTGTGTTAGCTTTCCCGACACTTACCACTTAGCGTGGTGTCAGCTACTCGGGAGGCTATTGAGATGCGCAAGCGATTCGGGCTGATTGCGGTGATCGCCGCGATCGCCGTGCTCGTGGGCGTACCCGTCGTGAGCACGGGCGGCGCGAGCACCGGCGACTCGAAGCGATACCTCGTCGTCTTCGAGGGCGACTACGCGGTGGACGGGACGTACGCCGTCGAGAGCACGTACGCCGTGCTCTGTAACTACGCGGTCACCGGCACTTACGCGGTCGGGGGCAACTACGCGGTCGGCTGCAACTACGCGGTCACACCCGCGTATGCCGTGTACGCCGTGGCCCACGATTACGCGGTCTCGCTGGTTCAGGCGGCCGGAGGCACGGTCGCGAACGACCACCTCTCCCAGATCGGCGTGCTCGCGGTGGACTCGCCGAACGCGTTGTTCGCCGATCTCATGCGCACGTATGCCGTCGTCCAGGAGGTGGGGGAGGACTACGCACCCTCGCGGGTCCCGGACGGCGGGCCAGAGCAGACGACGGACCCGCTCGAGGCACCGCAGTGGGGGATGGCGCAGATCCAGGCCCCGGAGGCGCATGGCATCCAGGCCGGCTCCCGGAGAGTCGACGTCGGAATCCTCGACACCGGGATCGACGGGGCGCACCTCGACTTCCAGGACGTTCTGGGTGGCGGGACAAACGTCGACTGCGCACGCGGACACGACTCGGTGGGGACCTTGCCCACGGGAGTCGCCGTCTCCAATCCGGTTCCGTGCGTCGACAACGGCTTCCACGGCACGCACGTCGCGGGCATCGTCGCCGCCCAGGCGAACGGGCACGGCGTGGTCGGCGTGGCGCCGAACGTCACCCTCGTGCCGGTCAAGGTCTGCGACTCGAGCGGCTTCTGCTACGCGAGCGCGGTTGTGGACGGGATCACGTACGCCGGCGACGAGAAGCTCGACGTGATCAACATGAGCTTCTTCGTCGACGACGACTCGTTCCAGGCGTCGACGGAGTTCAAGTGCACGACAGACCCGAAGCAGCGCGCCTTCCGCAAGGCCGTGGAGCGTGCCATCCAGTACGCGCGGAACCAAGGTGTGACTCCCGTCGCAGCCCTCGGCAACTCGGACGTCGACCTTGCCAATCCGCCGGCTGGCAACAACTGCGACGTCGTGCCGGCCGAGACCCCCGGGGTGATCGGAACGGCCGCTCTCGGGAACCGGGCGCAGAAGGCGTCCTATTCGAACTACGGCACCGGCGCGACGGACGTCGCTGCACCCGGCGGGACGAGCACAGGTGACCCGAGGACTGGTGTCTTCTCGACGTTCCCCGGGAACACCTGGGCCGCCATCTCGGGGACCTCGATGGCATCGCCGCACGCAGCGGGGGTCGCGGCGCTGATCATCAGCCAGTTCGGCACCCTTGGCGCCGACGGCGACGTGAAGCTGTCGCCGACGACGGTCGAGAGCATCCTGCAGGGGACGACCGTCGACCAGGGGATCTCGGGGTACGACGAATGCTTCGGCAACGGGCGGATCAACGCGCTGCGCGCCGTGCAGAAGCAGACGTCGAAGGTCTACGACGCTTCGGCGCCGTTCTGCCCGGAGTACGGAGAGTAGACGG
>JBOHBA010000003.1:0-5332 GCA_050698095.1 Gaiellaceae bacterium | reverse complement strand
GGCGAAATCGCGTCGTCTACGAGCGCGGCAACTTCCCGTCCGTTCGCTACCTCTACGAGGCGCAGTCGGATCTGGACGTCGTCGTCTGCGAGGACGACAGCGAGATCGTCGAGCGGATCGACGAGCGCACGCTGCTCGTCCCGATCAGCCACGTGCTGTTCAAGGAGGCCGTGATTCAGGACGTCGAGCCGATCGTGCGCCGAGCGCACGAGGTGGGAGCGCACGTGATCCTCGATTGCTACCAGTCGGCCGGGATCGTGCCTCTCGACGTGACTGCTCTCGATGTGGACTTCGCTGTCGGCGGCTCCGTGAAGTGGCTCTGCGGGGGGCCGGGGAACGGGTGGCTCTACGTCCATCCGGACCTGTCCAGGGGTCTGACCCCGACGTACACGGGCTGGCAGGCGCACGCGCGCCCGTTCGGCTTCGAGGAGGAGATGGAGTACGCGACGGGGGCGGCGCGCTTCCTGACCGGCACGCCGAATCCCGCCGCGCACTACGCCGGGACCGCGGGTTACGACCTGATCGAGGAGATCGGGATCGCGCGGATCCGCGAGAACTCGCTGCGCCAGACGCAGCTCGTCGTCGACCTCGCGGATGCAGCCGGGTTCGAGGTGCAGAGCCCGAGGGAGCCGGCGCGCCGCGGTGGAAGCGTCACGATCGCCGTTCCCGAGGCGGCTGCTGTCTATGCCGAGCTCGAGATGCGCGGGATTCTCGGCGATTTTCGGCCCGGCGCGGGAATTCGCCTGGGGCCGCACTTCTTCAACACGGATGACGAGATCCGGTTGGCCGTCGCCCAGGTCGCCGAGATCGTCGAGTCGGGCGCCTTCGCGCGCCACGTCGGCGCGGTCGCGCTCCACTGACATGCTCCGCGGTCCCGGCTCAGATCAGCGTGCCGTCCAGGAAGTAGTACTCGATCCAGATGGCTATCGCAGCGGCGGTCAGAGCGAGTGACCATGCCAGCCGAGATGGCAGCCGCGCAACCAGCACGGCAAGAGGCAGGAGCGCGGCCTGACCTCGTTGCACTGAGAAGGCCTGACTCAGCGGCAATGCCCACGTCGCGACTGCCCACAGAAGCAGCAGCGAGTCCGCGCGGTCGAGTGATCGTCGCCGTCGGAGCGCGTGCACGACCACGAGCGCGAGCACGATGGTGACGAACACGGTCTGCAGTGCGACGACAACTGCAATCCCGTGCTCAAAGTCGCGAACTCCGGCGCGCACGACTTGCCAGAACGCGACCAACGGATTACGCGACCCGTGAAGCACTGCGTACTTCTCTTGAATGAGGAAGAAAGCATCCCAATGACCGGTCTCGATCCGTTGGACGACCATCAGAATCCATAGCCCCGCCAGGATCGGCCCACTCGTTATCGCCACGCGGCGGAGTCGTTCGCCTAGTGGGACGCTCCGTTGGGCGACGAGCCACACGGCTGAGATCGGCGCAAGCAATACGCCGACCGGATAGGACAGGGCGGCAACCGCGCCTGCAATGCCCGCAGCAAGATACCGCTCGCGGCAGAGCAGCCAGAGACAGGCGACCGTCGCAAACGTGAGCATCGAGAGAGGGAAGACTGCGAAGTAATAAATCTGGCCAGGAGCGAATGCGGCGTAGAACAGACCTGCGATAACGGCGGCTCCTGTGCGGCGTTCGAGGAATGTCGCCCACAGGAGGACAATCGACCCAGTCGCGAACAGCCACGAGACGGCGACGCCGCTGCCGCGAAGGGGTAGTCCGAGCTGATGGAGGCCACCGAAGAGCCAGGGATATGCCGGAAACCACGCCGCGTCTCCGCACCATCTGGCCGGCTCCTCCTGGCAAGGGAAGAGGTCGTATCCGTCTCGAGCGATGTCCTCGTAAAGGCCGGAGTCCCAACGCGACCAGGTCGCGCTGTCGAGCGGGCTGTATCCGAGCACGGCGGCTGAGACGAGAACTGTGGCGGCCGCGCAGCCCCAGACAAGCAGCGGAAATACAAGCAGCGGAACGCGGTATCGACGTACCAATGCGGAAGGTGGCGTCACGAGCGTGCGTTGTCCGGGTGGGTTTGCCGCCAGGCCTCGACCAGCAGATCGCGCCAGAAGAGCCAAAGAGCCGCCGCGACCATGAGCAGCACGAGCTCGTCGACCGGCCCGGGGATGGGGAGGAGCCCGAACACGACCGCCCAGCGGAGCGGCCTCGGAACTCGCCCGTCGCGGGCGAGGCGGGTGACCGAGCGTACGATGCGTCGCGTGAAGGCTCGGACGCCTCGCATCAGTCCAGTCTAGGCCGCGGTGCTCTGGACTGATCGCCCCCGCACGTCATACGATCACGCTGAATGTCGCTGCAAACCGGTGAGAAGTTCCTCCACGAGATCGTCTCCACGGTCGCCTCGTCGCTCGAGCTGAAGGAGGTGCTGCGGTCCGTCGTTCGCCTGATGTCGGAGGCGAGCGGCGTCCACGCGTGCTTCGCCTACCTGGTCGAGGATGACGGCACGCGTCTCACGCTCCGCGCTGCGTCACCGCCGTACGAGCGTCAGGTCGGCAAGGTCGCGTTCGAGCGTGGCGAGAGCCTCGCGTGGTGGGCCGCCGAGCACGGGGAGCCGGCCTTCATCCGCGACAACGCGCTGGACGACCCGCGCACCAAGTACGTCCCGGAGCTCGAGGAGGAGCGGTTCCAGTCGCTGCTCGCGGTGCCGATCGTCGATCGCGCCGGGGAGGCGATCGGCGTGATCACCGCTCACACCGAGGCGCCGCGGGAGTTTTCGGACGACGAGGTCGACTTCCTCGTGACCTCGGCTTCACTCGTTGCAGGAGCCATCGAGAACGCGCGCCTGTACGAGGAGACGCGCCTGCGCGTCGTCGAGCTCGAGCAGTTGACGGAGCTCGCGGAGGCGATCGCGCGGGCCGACGTCCTCGACGACCTGTTGCAGACAGTCGTCGCCGACGCGCGGCCGCTGCTCGCCGCCCGTGCCTGCCACGTCTACCTCCTCGATCCCGCGCGCGAGGAGCTCGATTTGAAGGCGAGCGACCCGGAGGCCGGGAACGCGCGCCAGACGCTCGGTCTCGCTGAGCTCGGCCCCGAGCTCGCGCGCGGCGGCCGGAGCACGCGTCTCGCGATCCCACTCGTCGTGAACGGTGAGCTGATCGGGCTGCTCGTGGCGGAAGGGAGCGTGCGCGTCGAGCTGGGACGTGCGGTCGCGAGTCAGGTCGCGGTCGGCATCAAGAAGGTCCAGGTGATCGAGCAGCTCACGGAGAAGAACCTGATCAAGGACTTCTTCGAGGAGCTCGCCGGCGGCAGGCCGCGCGGCGATCTCGAGGGGCGGGCAGCTCGCCTCGGCTGCGACCTCGACCAGCCGCACGTCGTGCTCGTCGCCGAGCCGCCGAGCGAGGCGCTTGCGCGCTTACTCCGCGGCGTGGCGCCCGGATCGTTGTTCGATCATCGAGAAGAGTCGCTCAGAGCGCTCGTGAGGCTCACCATGTCTTCGAGCGACACGTTTTTGGAGCGGCTTCGCCGAGCGCACGGCGATCTCGAGCAGCCCGTCTCCGTGGGGATCTCGAGCGTCTGCCGAGGCCAGGGCGCCTTCGCGGACGGCTTCGCGGAGGCACAGCAGGCGCTTCTCGGCACGGTCGTGCTCACGGGCAAGCCCGCAGTACTCACCTACGAGGACCTCGGCGCGTACAAGTACCTCCTCCGCGTGGCGGTCGACGGTGGTGTTCGCGACGCGGCAGTCGACGCCGTGTCGAAGCTCGCCGAGTACGACGCCCAGCGCGGCGCCCAGCTCGTCGCGACGCTCGAGGAGTTTCTTCGCCGCCACGGCTCCATCAGCGCGACCTCGGAGGCGCTCTACGTCCATCCGAACACGCTTCGCCAGCGTCTGCGTCGCATCGGCGAGCTTTCCGGGCTCGATCTCCGCCGCGACGACTGGCTACTGATCGAGATCGCGGTAAAGATGGTGAAGCTGCAACAGGCGCTCGGGGCGGTCAAAGCGCACACATAGCCGCCGAGAAGGTGTGGATCCCGCACCTTCACTCCAGGGCTGCCGGGTGGTAGGCGTATGCCTCCGACGTCAGAGGGAGGACGAGTCATGGGTGGGATGGCAGCGGCCGATTCGATCTGGAAGGACATGGAGAAGCGCGGCGTCGAGTTCGTGTTCGCGCAGTTCGTGGACATGTACTCGCGGCCGAGCGCGAAGCTCGTGCCGGTTGGGTCGCGCGATGCGTTCGACGGGCTTCTCGCGGACGGCGCCGGCTTCGCCGGGTTCGCAGCCGGCGAGATCGGCCAGGTGCCGAGCGATCCCGACATCGCCGCGATCCCGGATCTGGCGAGCTACACGCCGGTCCCGTGGCAGGGGAACCTCGCGCGGTTCGCCTGCGACGTCACCGTCGAGGGCGAGGAGTGGCCGTACTGCCCGCGCACGATCCTTCGCCGCGCGCTGGCGCGCGCCCGCGAGAAGGGCTTCGAGTTCAAGATGGGGCTCGAGCTCGAGTACTTCCTCGTCAAGCAGCGCGACGACGGGTCGATCGAGATCGCGGATCCGTACGACACGCTCGAGAAGCCCTGCTACGACATGGCCGGGCTGACGCGGCGCTACGACTTCCTGACCACGGTCTCGCGCTACTGCAACGGCCTCGGCTGGGGGAACTACGCGAACGACCACGAGGACGCGAACGGCCAGTTCGAGCAGAACTTCACCTTCGACGACGCTCTCGTGAGCTGCGATCGCGCGATCTTCTTCCGCTACATGGTGCACACGCTCGCGGAGCAGAACGGCATGATCGCGACGTTCATGCCGAAGCCGTTCTCCGACCTCACGGGCAACGGCTGCCACTTCCACCTGTCGCTCTGGGACGGCGACACGAACCTCTTCCTGGACGAGTCCGACCCACGCGGCCTCGGGCTCTCGGAGCTCGCGTACAACTTCATCGGCGGCCTCAAGGCACACGCGCGGGCGACGAGCGCCTTGACCGCTCCGACCGTCAACTCGTACAAGCGGCTCAAGGTGGGGACGACGACGAGCGGTGCGACGTGGTCTCCGGTCTGGATCTCGTACGGCTACAACAACCGGACCCAGATGCTCCGCATCCCCGGACCGGGACGCGTGGAGGACCGGACGATCGACGGTTCCTGCAACCCCTACCTGGCTGCGGCGGCCGTGCTCGCGGCGGGCCTCGACGGGATCGAGCGGAAGCTCGACGCGGGTGAGCCGAACTCGGAGAACCTCTACGCGTTCCCGTACGACGAGCTCAAGGCACGGGGCCTCGAGACCCTCCCGACGAACCTCCTGGAGGCGACCCACGAGCTCGCCCAGGACGAGGTGTTGCGCGAGGGCCTCGGGCACGCGCGCGATGAGGACTACGT
>JBOHBA010000002.1:0-6388 GCA_050698095.1 Gaiellaceae bacterium | reverse complement strand
CGTCCACGTCACGCACGACCAGGAGGAGGCGATGACGATGGCCGACACGATCGCGGTGATGAACGGCGGGCGCATCGAGCAGCTCGGTCCGCCGCAGGAGCTGTACGAGCGGCCCGCCACGGCGTTTGTCGCCGGCTTCCTCGGTGTCTCCAACCTGCTGCGAGGTGTAGTCGAGGGCGCAGACGGAGTCCGACTCGACAGCGGGGAGCTCGTCCGCGCGCAGGTTGACGGGCACTCCGGGCGAGTCGCAGCGGGCGTGCGGCCGGAGAAGATCACGCTAGGAGCCGGCGGAGGATCGAACGAGCTCGCCGGCACGATCGCCGAGACCGCGTACATCGGTGTGGCGACACAGGTCGTCGTCCGCACGGCCGCGGGCACCATTCAGGTGTTCGCGCAGAACATCGACTCCGGCGGGCGAGTTCCGGCGCCGGGGACGAACGTCATCTTGAGCTGGGCTCCCGAGTCGACATTCGTCGTCACCGGGGATCCACCGATCGAAGAGGAGGCGGCATGAATCCGAGGTTGACCCGACAGGAGCTTCTACGGCGCGGAGCCGCCGGTGGCGCGCTGCTCGCGTTCCCGTCGCTGCTTGCGGCGTGTGGCGGAGGCGGCGGCGGAGGCGGCGGCGAGCTGAAGGACGTCCTCAACTTCGCGAACTGGCCGCTCTACATCGACGAGGACAAGCCGACGACGCTCGACGACTTCACCACGAAGACGGGCATCAAGGTCAACTACTTCGACGAGATCAACGACAACGCCGAGTACTTCGCCAAGGTGCAGGGTCCTCTCGCCCAGGGCAACGGGATCGACCGCGACATCTTCGTCTTCACCGACAACTCACGCTTCCCCGGCCTGCTCGTGAACGAGGGGTGGGTCGAGAAGCTCGACAAGGAGCTCATCCCGAACATCTCGAATCTCGTGGACGCCCAGGCGAGCCCCCCGTTCGACCCAAATCGCGAGTACTCGCTGCCGTGGCAGTCGGGCATGACAGGCATCGCCTGGAACGAGGACGTCACCGGACCCGTGACCTCGGTGCAACAGCTCCTCGAGGACACGAAGCTCAAAGGCAAGGTCACGATGTTGACGGAGATGGCGGACTCGGTCGGGCTCGTCATGCTCCAGGCGGGCGACGACCCCACTGCCGTGACCGACGACACGTTCAACAAGGCGGTCGCGACGGTGAAGGCGGCGGTCGACTCGGGACAGATCCGGCGCTTCACCGGCAACGACTATGCGCAGTCGCTCACGAAGGGCGATCTCGCGGCAGCGGTCGCCTGGTCCGGCGACGTCGTCCAGCTCCTGGCCGACAACCCCAAGCTCAAGTGGGCTATCCCCGAGTCGGGCGGGATGATCTGGACCGACAACATGCTCATTCCGACGGGCGGCAGCGTGCCCACGGCATCGACGTACATGGACTACGTCTACGACCCGGTCGTCGCTGCGCGCATCGCCGCCTACGTGAACTACGTCACGCCCGTGAAGGGCGCGCGGGAGGAACTCGCCAAGTCGGATCCCGACACCGCGAACAACCCGTTGATCTTCCCGGACGACGCGACGCTGTCACAGGTCAGCCAGTTCGACGCGACGGCGCTCGACAACGAGGACTACATCACCGCCTGGCAGGGAGTCCTAGGGCAGTAGGGGCGAGATATATCTCGCCCGCCGTACCACGGATATGGGCTCGTTCTTCCACCGCCACCCAGGGCTGACGCCCTACCTGCTGCTCGGTCCCGGGCTCTTCTGGCTCGCGGTCTTCTTCCTGGTTCCGCTCGTCTTCCTGGGGTACCAGTCGCTGCAGTCGGGCGTGTTCCCGGGCTTCGAGTTCACCTGGGAGTTCTCGAACTTCAGTGAGGCGTTCTCCGACTACCGCACGCAGCTCGGCCGGTCCTTTCTCTACGCCGGGATCGCGACGACGGTCGCGCTCCTGCTCGCCTACCCGCTCGTCTACTGGATCGCATTCCGGGCGGGCCCGTGGCGGAACTTCTTCCTGCTCCTCATCGTTGCGCCGTTCTTCGTCTCGTACCTCATCCGGACACTCGCATGGCTGAACATCCTCGCGGACGAGGGGCCGGTCGTCGGGATCCTCCGGACGCTCCACGTGCTCGACGGGGACGGCCGACTGCTCGCGACGACGTTCGCGGTCATAGCCGGCATCACCTACAACTTCCTCCCCTTCATGGCGCTGCCGATCTACGTGTCGCTGGAGCAGATCGAGCCGAGGCTCCACGAAGCGGCCAAGGATCTGTATGCGTCTCCCATCCAGACGTTCATGCGGGTGACGCTGCCACTCTCTGCGCCCGGGATCGTCGCGGGAACGCTGCTCACGTTCATCCCGGCTGCGGGCGACTTCATCAACGCCGAGCTGCTCGGGACGCCGAATCAGGCCATGATCGGCAACGTCATTCAGGCGAAGTTCCTCGAGTCGCTCGACTACCCGACTGCCGCGTCGCTCTCGTTCATCCTGATGGCGGCGATTGTCGCTGCGCTCCTCGTGTACGCGAAGATCGTCGGCACGGAGAAGCTCACAGGCTGATGCGAGCAAGCTCGCCTCAGCCTAGAAGGTCAGCGCGATGAGCGCCGGACCGCAGTCTGCTCCTCTAGCCGCTTCTCCGCGTAAGCGGCGAAGTGGCTGGCGGTTCGTGAAGCGCCACTCGCTCACCGTCTACGCGCTCCTCGTCTGTGCCTACCTCATGCTCCCGATCGCGGTCGTGATCCTCTTCTCGTTCAACGATCCCGCCGGCAGGTTCAACTACGTGTGGGAGGGCTTCACCTTCGACAACTGGGTCAATTGGGATTCTGTGCTCGGCATCCGCGACGCGGTCATCAAGTCGATCGAGATCGGACTGCTGGCGACCGTCGTCGCGACCGTCCTCGGCACGCTCATGGCGATGGGCATCGTCCGGTACCACTTCCGCGGCAGGGGCGCGACGAACCTCCTCGTCTTCCTGCCGATGTCCACGCCGGAGATTGTCCTCGGCGCCTCGCTTCTCACGCTCTTCCTCAACACGACGTCGATCTTTCAGCTTGGCTTCGTCACGATCTTCATCGCCCATGTGATGTTCATCGTCAGCTTCATCGTCGTGACCGTGAAGGCGCGGCTGATCGGGTTCGACCGCCACCTCGAGGAGGCGGCGATGGACCTCGGTGCGAACGAGATCACGACCTTTCGCAAGGTGACGCTGCCACTCATCGCGCCGGCGATGCTCGCGGGAGCGCTGCTCGGATTCGCGCTCTCGATCGACGACTTCGTGATCACGTACTTCAATGCCGGAGGCACCCAGACGTTCCCCGTCTTCGTGTGGGGCATCGCTCGCGTCTCCGTCCCGCCGCAGGTGAACGTGGTCGCGAGCGCCATCTTCCTCATCGCGATAGCCATCGCCCTCGGTAACGTCCTCATGCAATACCGAAGCGCCAAACGAACCCAAGGAGCCGCATGACCTCGCCGTCCATCGCCCCGCTCGATCTCCAGAAAGCCGCCAAGGAGCACCTCTGGATGCACTTCACCCGCATGGGCGAGTTCGGCGTTGAGGACGTCCCGATCATCGTTCGGGGCGACGGCTGCTATCTCGAGGACTCGAACGGGAGGCGCTACCTCGATGCGCTCTCCGGGCTCTTCTCGGTGAACATCGGCTACTCGTTCGGCGAGGAGATCGGTCAGGCGGCGCTCGACCAAATGCGCGAGCTCCCCTTTTACACGAACTGGTCGTACGCGCAACCGCGCGCGATCGAGCTCGCGTCCGAGATCGCGTCGCTCGCTCCGGGCGACCTGAACCGCGTCTTCTTCTGCTCCGGAGGGTCCGAGGCGGTCGAGTCCGCCTGGAAGCTCGCGCGGCAGTACTACCAGGCCCGCGGTGAGAAGCAGCTGCTCGGTCTCGTCACGCCCGGAGCCCGTGCCGGTGCGCAGGAGGCCGAGATCGCGCACGACGCGATCGTCGCCGCGGCACAGCCCATGCCGCGCCGGTACAAGGCGATCGCGCGCCACATCGCGTACCACGGCACGACCATGGGCGCGCTCTCGATCAACGGCATCCCGGCCATCCGCGCGCCGTTCGAGCCTCTCGTGTCCGAGGTGCGCCACGTCTCCAACACCAACCGATACCACCGGCCGCCCGAGGAGACCGAGACCGAGTTCACCCGCTTCCTGCTCGACGAGCTCGAGGCCGCCATCCTCGCGATGGGGCCCGAGACCGTGTGCCTAGTGCACATGGAGCCGGTCCAGAACGCCGGCGGCTGCTTCACGCCGCCGGTCGGCTACTGGCAGGGCGTGCGGGAGATCTGCGACCGCTATGACATCCTGCTCTCAGCCGACGAGGTGATCACCGGTTTCGGTCGTCTTGGCTACTGGTTCGGCTCCGAGCGGTACGACATCCGGCCCGACATCGTCACCATGGCGAAGGGCCTCTCCTCGTCGTACGCCGCGCTCGGCGGCGTCGTCGCGACGGACAAGGTCATGGAGCCGTTCCTGGGCGCGACGTCGATGTTCTCCCACGGGATCACGTTCGGCGGCCATCCCGTGATGACCGCGATCGCGCTCAAGAACATCGAGATCATGAAGCGCGAGCGCATCCTCGAGCACGTGCGCGAGAATGAGGACGCGTTCCGCGCGACGCTCGGTCAGCTCCTCGACATCCCGATAGTCGGCGATGTGAGAGGGGCCGGGTACTTCCTGGCAATCGAGCTCGTCAAGGACAGGGACACGCGAGAGACGTTCTCCGACGAGGAGTGCGAGAAGCTCCTCCGTGGCTACCTCTCGCCCGCGCTCTGGGACGCCGGCATGATCTGCCGCGCCGACGACCGCGGCGACCCAGTCATCCAGATCTCGCCGCCGCTAGTTGCCGGGCAGGCGGAGTTCGACCAGATCGCCAGCATTCTCGGCGAGGTGCTCACCGAGGCGTCGGCGCTCATGCGCTGAGGCCGCACCGCGACGACGCCGAAGCTACCCGTCGCGCGCGCAGCGGAAGCCCGCGAACAACTGCCGCCGGTACGGGTGGTCCCAATTGCGAAAGCTCGTGCGCGCGACGAGCGCGGCGGTCGCCCACGACCCGCCGCGGAGGACGCGGTACGCGTCGCCGAAGTAGATCTCTGAGCACTCCGGATAGGGGAAAGCCAGGAACCCCGGGTACGGCTGGAAGCGCGACGACGTCCACTCCCAGACATCCCCGCCCATCTGCACGCAGCCGACGGGGCTCACGCCGCCTGCGTACGAGCCGACCGGCGCGGGGGAGAAGCGCACGCGATCGAGGCTCGCCTCGAATCCCATCCATTCCTGCCCCCACGGATAGCGGAAGTTGCCCTCGTGGTCGTGCCAGCCCGCGGCCCGCTCCCACTCGATCTCCGTCGGCAGCCTCTTCCCCGCCCAGCGCGCAAACGCATCGGCCTCGTACCAGGACACGTGCTGAACCGGCTCGTCCGGCGGCAGGGGCTCGCGTCGCCCGAAGCGGGTGCGCTGCCACTCACCGTCGTCGTCGTCCCAGTAGAGCGGCAGGGACGCATCCTCGTGCTCGCGCCACTCCCAGCCCTCCGGGCTCCACATCCTCCTCGCGTGGTACCCCCGGTCCTCGACGAACTCGGCGAAATCGCGATTCGTGACCGGGGCGCGATCGATCCAGAACGATCGCAGCTCGATGTCGTGCGGCTCGAGCTCGTTGTCGTACGCCCAAGGCTCGTTGACTGCGCCGAGCACGAACAAGCCGGCGGGAACGTGAATCTCGACGGGGCCGCCGGGCGCCCGGTCCGGAGTCGTCGGTTTGGGAAGCGGGTACTCGGCTGCGCCGCGCAGCTGGAGCGTCTGGAGCATCGCCTCCTGGCGCTGGAGCTCGTTCTGGATGACGAGGCCGAACACGAACCTGTTTCGCAACAGGGCGTTCGGGGCGTCGAGATCGAGGTGCTCGAGCGCGCCGAGGACCCGCGTCCGCACGTCCTCCGCGTATGCCCGCACTGCCGCGGGTGGAAGCGGCGGGAGCGAAGGATGGTCGTGCTCGTGCGATAGGGCCTCCTGGACCTCCCGGTGACGGTCTGAGACCGATGGATTCCCGTCGAGGCTGCGCAACAGCCAGAGCTCCTCGAAGGCTGCGAGACGGGCGTACTCCCACACGATCGGCGACGTCAGCAGCGAGGTCTGAGCGACGAGCTCGTCGTCGGAGATCGGCTCGAGCAGCAGGTGTGTGCCCGCTCGCGCGCGCTCGAGAGCGTCGCGGATCTCGGCTTGCGCCTCCATGTGACAACTCTGCCGGACGCGGCGGCTGTCCGGAACCGCCGTTCGGGTGAGGTTGCCGTTGCCCGCCGGCGGGTCCCGGGGCGTCGGCTAGCCTCCACTTTGCGCAAGACCGAAATCCGCGAATGCGGATTTCGGTCGCGCGAACACCCCTAAAGGCGGCCGCTTCGCGGC
>JBOHBA010000001.1:0-7527 GCA_050698095.1 Gaiellaceae bacterium | reverse complement strand
ACCTCAAGGAGGGCGACGACCAACCCTCGGTACGCCGCGTGGAGCCGTACACCATCGAACGGGAGCTTCCCGTGTGGCGCGTGCACACGTGGGATCAGACGGTCGACGCGGCGCGAACCTTCCGCCTCGACCGGATGCGGTCGGCCACGCTCACAGGCACGAACTTCGAGTCCCGCGACGGGTTCGACCCGGCATACCTTCGGAATCCACGGGTCGCGCGGTTGCTTCATTCCCCGGCCATCGCACGCTGGAAGCTCGAGCGTGGTGCCCGCGCGTTGACCGACGGCTCCGCGATCGCAGACGTTCCGTACAAGACCGAGGAATGGCTCCTCTCCGAGGTCTTCGCCGATCGCGGCGAGACGATCGTTCTCGAGCCGCAACGGATTCGCGACCTGATCGCGAAGCGTGCCCGGCGCCTCCAACGCGAGCTCGGCCGCGTCCCCTCGCGTCGCTAAACAGCTCGTTCTCACATATCTGCAACGAGTTTGCTCCGACTTGCGCGCGCGCCGTTGCGGGTGCCGTCCAAGCCAGGCATGGTTGTCGCATCGGACAACCAAGGAGCGAACATGAGATTACCGTGCTGGGCACGCCGCACGCTTGCGGGACAGGCTGGGCTCGTCGCCTGTCTGGCAGCGGGCGTCGTGATCATCGCCTTCTCCGGCAGCGCGCTGGGACATCAATCGACTCGGGCGGAGTACGAGGGACGGCTCGCTGCGACGCACATTCCTCCGCTGCTCACGACTCCGGGTGAGGCCGCGGCGCTGCGGTACGACGCGTACTGCGTCGGCGGCGGCGAAGAAAGCGAATCCTCGTGCGACGTGGAGGGGGTCGCCTACGTACGCCCAGGTGAAACGGGACCGTTCGCCGAAATTTCGATCGTCGAAGACCCGCGAGCCACCGAGGGGCGTTACGTCGCTTCACTTCCGGACGCTGCACGCTGGAGCGAGGGATTCTCGTACTACGCTGTCCTCGTCGACCGAACGACCGGCGCGACGGTGACTCTTCCGAGCGGCGGCGCCGCCGCTCCACAACACAGCCGTCCGCTCGGCCGTGCCGTTCAGATCGATCTCGGTACACACGCATTCGATGCGACCCGGCGGCACGATGCGCGGGCCGTTCAGGCTGCGTGGGGCGACGGCCCGAGAGACGTCGGTCTCGAGCAGGGGCGCAATCTCCCGCCGATTGGCGGCTCGTCGTTCGACGTCGGTCGCGACGGGACCGTGCTCGTCCTCGACGAGGCAAATCGGCGGGTGCTCAACTGGCGAAAGGGTGCACAGGCGCCCGAGAGGATGCCCGTCGCTATCGCCGGGACTCTCGCCGACATGTCGCTGGCGGCCGACGGAAGCCTTTACGTCCTCGAGTCCGTGGCCGTGCCGGGACACGCGCCGCTCGTCCGCCGGTTCGACGGCTACGGGCGCGAGCTCGAGGCGTTCGAGATCGCGGAGCCGACCGCGTCCCAGATCCGGATCGGGCCGGACGGCCCCGCAGCCCTACAGCACCCATCGGGCCAGTGGATGCCGGTTACGGAGGGCGGGGCTCCGCTCGGCGCAGCGGGTCAGCGAAGCCGGGGACGAGCCGGTCGCCTCCACCCCGGTGGACGCGAAGTCGTGGTCCTTCGTCACCTGAACGAGATCAGGATCGCACTCAGCCGAGCGAACGGCACTCGTCTGTCGTGGCGCGTCACCAGCGAGACCCCGTTGGCCGAGGTGCAGCTGGCGGAGCCGCTCGGAAACCGCCTCGTTCTCGTGGTGCGTGTCTATATGGACGATCGAGATGAGTTCGTCGCGCTGGTCCTGAGCGAGCGCGGGCTCGCTGCGAGGTTCTCGCTCGACTCCGCCGACTGGGCCGAAACCGCGCCGCTCACTCGGTTCCGCCTCGTCGGATCGTCGCTCTACCAACTTGGATCGACACCTACGGGGCTCTTCGTCGATCGCTTCGATCTGGAGGTGAACTAGTGTCCGTCACGCAAAGGCTCCTCATCTGGTTCATCGCCGCATGCTGCCTCGCGGCCGCTGGAACCGCGAACGCGTACCACACGCGGTTCGTTGCGAGCAACTGCAACTCCGCCGCACCGACGCCGACCTCCACCATCACCCGCGATGGCTCGGCCACTGTCGCCCTGCGTGCCAGGTACGAGGGTTACCAGTGGGGTGGTGGCTGCTGGAACGACAACAACGTCGACGACTCACCTGGCGATCCAACGGAGAACCCGAACACCGGTGGTGAGGGCGGCGACTGCTCGGGGTTCACTTTCAAGGTCTGGCGGGAGTCCGAGACCGAGTCGAA
Organism: Gaiellaceae bacterium; assembly: GCA_050698095.1. Taxonomy (GTDB): domain Bacteria; phylum Actinomycetota; class Thermoleophilia; order Gaiellales; family Gaiellaceae; genus GMQP-bins7. The sequence continues at coordinate 5,241 of JBOHBA010000001.1, read as the reverse complement.
CGCGGGCTTCTATCAGTGGGGAATGCTCCGGCACGTCCACGGCCCGTATGTCGCTGCTGGGTTCAAGGCCGGTGTCGGCGCGCCGAACATCACCTATGCCAAATCGGCCCTGATCAAGATGGACGCCTTTGCGAGCCAGAACCACATCGGGATGATCTACGCGAGGAATGCCGACGGCACGGATCAGATCATCGAGGCGAAGGGCGAGGCTTACGGGACGAACATCTGGACGCGAACCTACCGCGGAGACTCGAGCTACAGTGGCGTTCGCCGAACCGGCTGGAGTGGCTGAGAATCGAGTGGGGAGGCGCCGGCTGCGCCTGTGCCTCCCCGCCGTGCTCGTGGCACTTGCCGTCGCGGGTTGCTCATCAGATGCAGGTGGCGTCCCGACGACGCTGATGGACGGCTCTTCGCCACCCGCCCTGCCGGTCGAGCTCGAAGGCGTCGACCAGCCGACGGTGCTGACACGAGTCCGCGTCGTGCGCGCCGCGCAACATTCGCCAGACACGGCGTCGGCCTCGTGTCTGAGAGAGCGGGACTGGGGCGTGCGTCCCGCGGGATCCTCTGTCGAGCGAATCGGCGGTTATTCCGAGAGCGTCACATTCGGTCAGGAATCGCGACGAGGCGTCTTCGGCTGCGATAACAGCCGGGGAGCGCGTGAAGGAAACCGCCGCTGGTGTGGCGGCGCGTATGGGACGCTCTACTCCGGTCGTCTCCGTGACCCGCGCCTGGATCTCCTCTGTTCTACGAGCGACGGGGAACGCATGGCGTTCGTGTGGGTGGAGCCTCAGTCCGAAACCCGATACGTCTCTGTCGTCCAGCCCCGATTCACCGAGGTGTACGAGGTGGCGGGCGAGCTCCCCGTGCGCGTTGCGACGACGAACGGTGTGAGCTCCGACCCGCTCTCCGCCACGTTCGATCTCGTCGAGCACGACGTGGAGGGGCGCCTCGTACGCCGCTACCAGCTCGACGCCGTACCTGCCGGTTAGCTGCCGCGGAGTGGCAGCACGATGGTGAACGTCGCGCCCTTCCCCGGAGTCGACGTCAGCGTCACCTCGCCGCCGTGAGCCGCGGCGATGGCTGACGTAATGGCGAGCCCGAGACCCGACCCGGGTCGTCGCGAGTCGAGACGGACACCGGTCTCGAAGATCCGCTGCTGGTCGACGAGCGGCACGCCTGGACCGGTGTCTGCGACCGAGACGAGAATGGACGTTTCACCCGGCGCGACCTTGACGACGATCGTCGCGTCGCTGCCTCCGTGCGTCAGTGCGTTCGCCACGAGGTTGTCGAGCGCCTGCCGCAGGCGCACAGGGTCGGCCGCAATGAGCGGAAGATCGGCGGCAATCTCCGTCTGCGCACGCGCCCCCGCGAGCCTCGCTGCCGACACGGCTTGCCGGACGAGTGCTCCGATGTCGACCCGCTCGAGGCGTAGCGACGTCGTCGCAGCGTCGATCACCACCCGCTCGATACCCCGAGAGGCCGCGATCGCCAGGTGAGAGAGCTCGAGCCGCGCAGGTCCGCCGAGGTCCTCGTCCGCGAACGTCTCGGCGATCGCCGAGAGCGCGGCAACCGGGCTTCGAACCTCGTGGACGAGCACGGCGAGCCGCTCGATTTCCCCGGCCGGGGTCATTGCGACCGCTCGGCTAGTCGGCTCGACGCCCACGCGGCGGTCTCCCGAAGCATCGGGTCGTCGCTCGTCAGGTAGCGGTCCACGCTCGGCGCCAAGGCGCCGCTGCCGACGTTCCCCGCGGCGATCAGCGCATTTCGCCGCAGCCATCGGGCGTCGTTCTTCGGGACGTACAACCGGTCGAGCTCTGCGATCAGCTCGTGGCCGGGCCGCTCGAGCCATTCCCGCAAGGACACGCTCGGCGTCGTCCCGTCGAGCGGGACATCCTGGCGCCTCTTCTCGACCCCGCGGTTCCATGGACAGACGTCCTGGCAGACATCGCAGCCGTACACGCTGTCGCCGAGCTCGGCCCGGTGCTCTTCGGGGATCGACGACGGCGCCTGCGTCCAGTACGAGAGGCACCTGGCGGCATCCAGAGTGCCGGGAGTATCGAGCGCCCCGGTCGGGCATGCGTCGATGCACAGGCGACATGAGCCGCAGTCGAGATCGAGCGCAGGCGAGGGCTCGAGCTCGACATCCGTGACGACGACTCCGAGGACGACCCAGGAGCCGTGCCGGCGCGTGATGGCCATGGTGTTCTTTCCGTAGAAGGCGATCCCGCCACGCACGGCCGCTTCCCGGTCGACGTGGTCGTTGTCGTCGACGAGCACGCGGTACGCGCCGCCAAGCGCTTGACCGAGTGCGTCGAGCCGCTCCCGGAGGACCGAGTACTCGTCACGCCGCGTGTACCGAGGAAGTCGCCCTTCGTCGATGCCGGGCTCGGGGTGCGGCTCGTAGTAGCACAGCGCCCCGGCGATCACCGAGCGCGCTCCCTCGAGGAGAAGCTCGGGATGACAGGAGACCTCGGGGCGCGCCATGGTGAACCGCATGTCGGCGAAGAGCCCACGAGCCCGTCGATCGCGAATCGTGCGTTCTGTCTGCTCGTACGGCTCCGCAGGCGCGACGCCGACGGCGTCCAAACCGAGGCCCGCCGCCAACCGACTCAGCTCCGCGCCTGTCATGCGAGGATTCTGCCTCGTGAAGGCGGTCCGCATTCACGAGGACGGAGGCCCGGACGTCCTGCGCTACGAGGACGTTCCCGACCCCGAGCCGGGTCCGGGTGAGGTGCTCGTGTCGCTGCGCGCGGCAGGAATCAACCATCTGGACGTCTGGGTGCGGAAGGGCCTGCCGTCAGCGCCGAAGCCGCGCATCCTCGGAGCCGACGGAGCCGGAGTCGTCGCCGCCCTCGGCAGCGGAGTCGACGCGTTCGCCGTCGGCGACCGCGTTGTCGTGAACCCCGGAATCGTCCACGACGGGCGCATCACGGTGATCGGCGAGCACACGGACGGGACGTACTGCGAGCTGAAGACGTTCCCCGCCGCCCAGCTGTACCCGCTTGCCGACCGGCTCTCGTTCGAGGAAGGCGCCGCTTTTCCGCTCGTGTTCGAGACCGCACACCGCATGCTCGTGACCAAAGCGGCCCTCCGCGAGAGCGAGTGGGCGCTCATCTGGGGAATCGGCGGCGGCGTCGCGTTGGCGGCGTTCGAGCTCTGCCGTGCGCTCGGAGCACGCACGATCGTCACGTCGTCCAGCGCGGAGAAGCTCGCACGTGCGCGCGAGCTCGGCGCCGACGTCACCGTGAGCCATTCCGACGAAGACGTCGTTGCGGCCGTGAAGGAGGCGACCGGCGGACACGGCGCCGACGTCGTCGTCGAGACGGTGGGCGAAGCCACCTGGGAGCGCTCGCTCGCAGCAGCGGCACAGGAGGGCCGCATCGTCGTGTGCGGCGCGACCTCGGGTCACAGCCCGCCGGCACGGCTGTATCGGCTCTGGTGGAAGCAGCTCGTGATCTACGGCTCGACGATGGGCATGCCTTCGGACTTCGAGGGCGCGTACGAGCTCATCCAGGCGGGCCGGGCACGCGTTCATGTCGACAGCGTCTATCCGCTCGCCGAGGCAGCCAGAGCACACGAGCGCCTCGAGTCGGGAGCCCAGTTCGGCAAGGTCGTCCTTCGCATTCCCGAGTGACCCGGGAATGGTTAGAGAGCACTTCTAGGCTTCGGTGCTAGCCGAAGCCAAGGATGAACTTCGCGTCGTCCGACATGCGATCGGGCGTCCACGGTGGGTCGAACGTCAGCTCGGCCTCGACCCCGTCGACACCGGACACCGAGCGCGCAGCATCGACGATCCCCTCCGCGATCATCGCTCCGGCCGGGCAGCCCATCGAGGTCAGGCTGTACAGCACCTTCACGTTCGGGCCGTCGACCTCGACGTCGTACATGAGTCCGAGCTCCACGATGTCCATCCCCAGCTCGGGATCCTCGACACCGTGCAGCGCCTCGACGACGTCCTCGCGCGTGACCATGGACGCAGTGTAGAGACGAGCCTCAGACCGCGGCGACGAGCTGGTCTGCCCGGCGCAAGACGAGGTCGAGGACATCGCCGATCGCGCCTTCGAGCGAGGCGTTGACGATCACCGGCACGTCGTATCGCCGGGCCCGCTCGATGAGGTAGTCCTGGATCTCGCGGATTTGCGGCAATGCGTCGAGGTATCTCTCGAGAGGCCTCAGCCCCTCTGTCGATCGGTCCCGTACCCAGAAGTGGCTCCGGTGCATGCTCTCGTCCTCGATCGCGATGAGGCACTGGACGACGAACGCGCCCGGATACTCCGTGCCGACCATACCGGGAACGAGATGGACGCCCTCGAGCACCGTCGACCAGCGCTCGGTCGCGGCACGCTCCAGGGCGGCGTGAACGCCGACGAGGACGTTCCTCGTCTGATCGAGGAAACCGAGGAGGGCGGCGTCTCCGGACTCCTCCTCCTCCGCACGCGTCAACGCGAGTCGCGCATCGAAGCTCGAATGGTGGACGGAGGGCATGAACTCCTCGGAGAAGAACGCACGCATCGTCTGCCGGATGAAGTCCGTCGACGTGACTCGCGTGATGCCGAGGAGGTGGGCGGCCTCGGTCGCGATCGTCGACTTCCCGGTTCCGGTGGCGCCGCCGATGAGCAGGAGAAGCGGCTCCTCGAGTCGGGCGAACGCGTCGAGGCGTTTCAAGCGACGGACGGTCGTGGACGCCTCCTCCTCGCCGAGAACCTCGGTCGCGAGCTCGCCGAGCCGGTCGAGATCGAGCGAGAGAGCGCCACGGTCGGCCAGGTCGCTGTCCACGCGACGGGCGACCAGGTACGCGCGCTCGGGATCGAGGCCCGTGACGACGAGCGCGCGGGCCATGAGCCCCTTCGAGAACGGCACCTCGTCCCCGAGTGGCAGCTGAATCGCGTGCCGACGTTCCGTCATGTGTCGAATTTGGCCATTCCGAGGAGCATCTCGTCAAGGTCCCGTTCGTCGGACGCGGCGATGACGTCGTTCGCAGCGAGGACGACCTCGGCCCCGCGGGCGAGCGCCGCCTCTGCGACGACGTCGACAGCTGCGGCCTTCAGCTCGACCAGGAACACGTCGGCGTCGACGCCGGCGAGCTCGGCCACGAGCGCCTTGCGGTCGGCGAGGTTGCCCGAGACATGCACGACATGGGCGCCGTGGACATCGGTCAGGTGGGCGACGAGCGCCGGGCGAGCCTCGGTCGGAGCGGTGCAGAAGTATGCGACCGCACGACCACCGAGGGCTGCAGACGGC